>JAEOST010000727.1 GCA_016840245.1 Candidatus Thorarchaeota archaeon | reverse complement strand
TTCCATCAAGGCGTTAATCCATTCTTGAGTGAAATATTTGTCCAGGTTGACAATCCAGACCAGCGTGAGGAGATTGTCGAGGGAGAGCCTTGTATCATCATGGCTACCTCAGGTATGTTAGCAGGTGGTCCAAGTGTAGAATACTTCAGGCTTCTTGCCCCTGATGCAAAGAATACACTGATGTTTGTATCATATCAGGGTGAGGGTACACTTGGAAGACGAATCCAGAAGGGATGGAAAGAAGTACAGATGCGTAATCGAGATGGAAAGACAGCAGTCGTACCAATCAATATGCACGTAGAAACTGTTGAGGGATTCTCAGGCCACTCGGATAGAAAACAGATTCTGAACTTTGTCAAACGTGTGAGTCCAATACCTGAACGAATTCTTACATGCCATGGCGAGGCGTCAAAGACTCTCAATCTAGCGTCAACTATTCATAAAGCACTAAATATTGATACGAAAGCATTGATGGTGACGGAGAATATCAAGTTACGATAGATATTCTCATGACCCCATTCGGACAAAAGCGGGTGTTACAATGACACAATTGTCGTTGATAAGAGCTATATCAGCTCTAAAGCAGCGTGTTTCACCGCGTATTCGTTCTATAATTCTCTTGAGTTCAATTCTACCCTGATCGCGATTGTTGTTGAGTGTAGTTATATCAAGGAGCACAATACTGCCATCACGCACCTGATTCACAACATACGAGACATCCTCGAGTGACTCGAGTTTCTTGGATCGGATAAAGACCTCCTGCAGCTCTGCAAGTTTCTTACAGTCTTTTGTTGGATCATCATGGCAAGTATCCATTGCCGGAGAGAAAAGACCCAGTCCTGGGTATGTCCGACTATCTGAGGTCGCTTCTGTGGATGTATCATCTGTGGTTCTTCTTCTGAGCGAGAATCGCACTGACTTCACCTCGTGCTGTAATTGTAAAGAATTCACGTGAGAAGAAAAGACCTAGTATTATCTCGATGAAGAGAGGTAAAGGCCTTATACTCTAACTCGGTAATGACGAGTGATTCTTATGACCACTCGTGGAAGAGAGGAAGAAGGCCTTGTGGAGCTGCGTACTCAGCTTAAGGCACTCAGTAATAGGTATGCAATAGATATCCTCAGAGTGCTTAATCCTGAAACAGGAGAGATGATTCATACTCTTGGTTGGGATGAGGTTTTCGATGGTATTCTCAGGCTTGGGGGTGTGGAGAAACCTCAATTGCAAAAGAGCAAGGAAAAGACTCAGACACAAGCACAGTATGAGAAACAACGAAAAGCATTGGTTTCAGGTGGCACAATTTATGAAACAATGACAAAATTAGAGCGTGCTGGATTTGTACTTACAGCAGGTACTAAGGGTCGCAAGAATCGAGAATTTATTATCACACAGCAAGGTAGGCTTGCTCTATCAGCAATCAGTGGTCTTATCGGTCCTACAATGACGGATACAGATGTCCAGAGAGCAGCTAAGATACTTCTGAAACACAAGAACTTTGTATCATTGTTACCAGCTCAGGCTAAGTTTCTAAGAGAGATTGGAAGCGTTGACGGCAATTTGGTCATTCAGATGCCTCCTGGTTCTGGAAAGACCTTTCTAGCCATGATAGTGATACTCCTCAGACTACAGAGTGGAATCAGATGTCTCTATCTAACCCCCTACACCTCACTAAACAGACAGATAATTGATGAATATGGAGAACTCTTTGAAGAGCTGGGATATTCAGTAGTCAGACATGACGGGCAGCATAGAGCATCAAGTGATCAGCTTGAGAACGCGAATCTTGTGGTCGCAGTTTTTGAGAGTTTTCTATCATCACTGCTTAGGAACAATGAATGGACCAAGAACTTTGGTCTAGCTGTTATCGATGAGCTTACAGAGCTGGATTCACAAGGTCCCGTGGTTCAAGCTAGAAATCTTGGAACAGATAGAAGTACGAAACTCGATTGTCTTATCACATTGCTAAAGGATGACATGCAGATGTTGACTCTGTCCTCTCGCTTTGGGGTGACTGAGGAGATTGAGAGGTGGCTCGATGCAAGGGTCTTCAGACCAAGCTTCAGACTCACTCCAGATGAATTCATTGTGACAGGGGACAGCAAATCGGTGGAAATTACAAGCAGTGATGGAACACAGCGTTCTGAATTTGAAGCTGACCGTGCTGTGGATGCAGTCTTTCAACATATTGGAGATTTTTCTGAGAAGTCGGTCCTCTTTGTAGTTGGTTCACGATTTGATGCAGAAGCTATAGCTTGTAGGCTCTCTCAGAGCCGTCCAAGAGAGGTTCCATCAGACCTTGTTACTAGCATTGTTGGACCTGAGGAAAACCTACCCATAACATCTCGTCTACTTGAACCACTGTCAAAGGGAACAGCATTTCATCACTCGGGATTGGATGCATCTGTCAGGGCAAGGCTTGAGCGTAGTATCAGGCGAGGAGAAGTGAGAACTGTAGTTTCAACCACAGGAATCACGGCAGGAATCAGTTTTCCATTTGACTGTGTAGTAATTCTATTTGATCGGACCCTCTACTATATTGCAGCCAGATCTCGGTATCTGCAAATTGCAGGACGAATCGGAGAGTATCACTTGATGCAGAATGGGGGAAGTGTATACCTGGTGTTTTTGGAGCCAAGACAGTTTCAAGATGCAAGAGAGATGGAGGAGGTTCTACTTCATAAACCACTAGAACCTCTAAACCCAGGAGACCTCTATCCATCCCTAGTGACAAGTCTGATAATGCGAGAGGCTGTGAAGAAACGGTCCATAGACAAACTAACATTACAGAAGTCGATTCTGAAGATAGTAACAGAGACCTTCAGGGGAACAATCCAGAAAGACTATGAGAAAAGAATGGCCAAGATGTTCTCAACTCTCTTCAATTGGTTAGTGAAGGAGGGCGTATTAATTCAAAAAGATACCAACTACTCACTGAATAAAGACGCTAAGTTAGCTGTTGTTTCAGGTATTGGAATGATAGACTATCTGAAAGTACGCAAGACGCTAAATCAATTGACTGAGAATGTGACCGATGACGAACTCATCGATTTGCTCCTTCATTTTGAACTTCCTCAGTCAATCAGACCTAGAAGTTCAATGCCAACAAGCATAGAAGTCAAGGCCTCGGGTCTAGAGGGTCCTGATGAATGGTACAGGGATTTAGTCAATCAGCGAGAGGCTGTAAAGAGAGAAGTGCTGACGCGCTGGATAGATGAGAAGAGTGTTCAAGATGTCATTAGAGAGGCAGATCAAATAGCTCGAACCATCAATGTAGGAGGCCGACCAATAGGAGGGGCAGATCTTGGAGAAGGAGACCTCGAGTACTTCATAGAGGCGTGTAGCAACCTGTCAGTAGACATCAGTAAGTTCCTTGATGCTACTAAGAATACGAAGGCCAGCAGACGGTTGGTACAATTCAGTCGACAGCTACGCTATGGAGTAGGGGGTGATTTGGCGGAGAGTGACCTGATGGACCTTGAGATATCAAGGATTAGAGAACTACCACCTAGTGGAATCCTGAGGTCAGAGGCACGAACGCTCTATGATAGTGGATATCGAACCATTTCAGAGGTTGTCAGAAAAGAGATCGACCCAGACCAGGAAGGCCTAGCAAGAGACAGATTTGCAAAGAAATCAGGTCTTGACCTGCAACTTGCTAAGGCAACCTATAGAGCAGCCATAGAACACCTTCGAACCCACAGAGAATAGTCAGTGATTAGGACTTGCTAAATTCCCAGAGTGGGTCTCCGATGTAGTGCTTTGAGTGTACTACCTTTCCACTTGTGGCAGCTCGCATATCCTCCGATGACATTTTAGACACACCGATAGCTAACGGTTTTCCATGACGCTCATCAACGATAGCAACGACAGAACTCTCACGAATATTATCTCCAATCTTGGTCACACCTGGTCGCATGATATCAGCGCCGTTGATAACAAACTTGACAGCACCCATATCAACGGTAATCGTTGGAATATCAATAGCTCCCATTAGGACGGCGCGGAGAGTGGGAAAGATACGACCATCCAACTCAAAGAATAGAATATGACCATCCAACAATAGGACGCGTGAACCTTCATCGAGAATGCCTTCCTCAAACTGTGCTTTCTCATCTAGGTTCTTTACAGGGGCACCCAGTGTATCCTCGATCTGTTGAAGAGTTCTCTTTTGTTGCTTCTTCTTCAACAGGTGTCTTCGTCGGATTCGTTCAATCTTAGGCATTTGAGAGGAGGGTGTACAGTATTCCTTTTGAAGGCTATGCATTCAACATCATGCATCGAACCGGACCGATAAGACGCGTAGATAGCGTCATGTTTTTAAGCCAAGCCCGAAGACTAGCGCCAACGTCGTGAGCTAAGCCTCTCGATGTGTCTTCTGTGATGGTGAACTCAATGAATGCAGGTAAACCCATGGAATTACTCTCGAACTCAATCGGGGCTCAGGTCTTGGTCGAGCTCAAGGGGCGAAGAAAGATACGGGGAAGATTACGTGGTTATGACCAGCATCTAAATCTCATTCTCGAAGACGCCGATGAGATAGCCATTGAAGCTGAAGCCGAAACAGAAACTGTGACTCAGATAAACACAGTGATTGTCCGAGGCGACAATGTGGTGATTGTTTCACCACCGCCTGAGAGTACCAAGGAGTAGAAACAGATGGGTAAAGGAACCCCTTCAAAAGGCAAGAAGAACAATCCACACCACATACGCTGCAGAAGATGTGGCAGGAGATCATACCACGTTAGGCACAAGAGGTGCGCAGCCTGTGGATTTGGGGCTTCCGCTAGACTCCGTAATTTTAACTGGTCACACAAGAAGGTACACGGAACTCGAGTGCGTGGTTAGAGTCAATAACTGGTTTTGAGAAATATCCCGCATGTTATGACCCACTTGAAATCATAAGATTTTATGAATGAGTCAGCCACCTGTATAGCACCCTTAGTGTCAGTTCGGGATAGATATTCATCCTCTTCACTGGACCAACCTACAAGGTACTCGTACTCATACTTGTATTTGTACAGTCGTCCACAGACTGGACAACGCATTATGCAGTTACTGTAGTAAGCAAAGATGATTACTTTCTCCAACTTGGATTTGTAAACGTCAAGAGATTTGCCTGCAGCCATGTCAGCCGATACGTTATCGGGAATCGCACTGCATATCTCACACTCTGATACCTTCAGAGTAGGAGGATTATCCGGTAGGTCCTTGATATGCTTGACAATAATCTTTCGCTCAATTGGAATAGCCTTCATTGACCGGACTCTATCCTCGAACATCTGTGCGGCTCGTTGGTACTCGGACTTCTTCTGTTTGGTTGAGAGAATGTCCAGTACCTCATCATCTAAAGGAGTAAAGTCCCTCGTGTTGTAGAAATCTTTGAGTATGTCATATGCCTGCAAACGGACTTCCTTGTTCTTGTCAGGTAGTGTATCAAAGAGAATTGAGAGATACAACTGCTGTCGTTCTTTGTCAAGTCCTGCTTCCTTGATCCAAAAGAAACAGTGCAACACCTGTTTCTTAGAGTCTTTGGGTGCATTGGACTTGAGAATCTCCTGGATATACTCAAGCACAGGTGCATTTCCATCGATCCTTGCCAATGCATAGGTAAGACGAACCTTGGTATACTCAATCTCTTCACGATTGAACCACTCAAAGATGAATTTGTAGGCGGTTTCAGTCTTTAGTTCCTCCAAAGCATAGAGCCATCTTCTATCATACTTCTTCGATAGAGCGGCGATGACCACCTTCTCTGCGATTTTCTTTTCTTCGTCATTCAGTTCATCAATCGTATGGATGTCCAGCATGTGGGACATCGGTTTGGAGAGGTCATCCTCCCCAAAGAAGTAAGCCTCAAACTTCAGGAAAGCCTTTGATTTCTTGCCTTCATCCATCAGAGTAGTGCCTCCTAATTAGTGGGCTCAGTGAATAAGGTGCATCAGTGGGATTTAGCACTAGTGGCGATGGGCCAACTATCAGGAATCGAGTTTCAGAAAGATCCCGCATCGAATTATCTTCTTGAAGAGTATACTAAACACTCCGCAATTCTTTTAACAGTTCAATTACGAACTGCGAATTATATGATGGGCCGGTAGATCAGCTCGGTTACGGCTTCAATTTCGAGGTCGTAGGGAATTGAATCGGTTTTTCCTCCCAGAAGAAAAATTACTCTTAGAAATTTGTTTTTCGCTTAAATCGGATTCTGAACCTCCACAATACCACTAACACTGAACTCACTGCAACTGATATTGTCCCCACCATCAAAGAGAAAAATGGTACTATGAATCCCCCTCCAGTAATAAGCCTGATGAAGACACCTGAGTAAAGAGCAGGTCCAAGGAGATTGCCAGTCTTTGTTCTCAATACAGCACCTCTCCAACCAGCAACCCAACCATGAGATTCGTTAATGAAATCAACAGTATTCAAGGAACAGTCAGCAACTTCCTGCTCATACCAAGACTTCCCACCATTTGGTGTGTATATTATAGATGGCCCTTTTCCGACTATCCAACCATGTTCAGAGTCAATGAACTCTATATCACGATAACTTGGGTATGTTGGTACAGTGATACGTGCTACACGTGGAAGTTCTGTCCAAGTTCCGCCATTAAAATGAGAAATGGTCGGATGGTGAATTACCCATCCATCATTTTCTGTTATGAATGATAGTGCAGTGCCTTTTGGTAGCTCAACTTCCCAAGTCAAACCCCAGTCTTCACTTATGATGATTCCATCAAAAGTAGTCACTCTGATTGTTGATGCAGTCAGATGAAAATCTCTAGGATAAGGGTAACTCCAATTGGATTCTTGCCAAGAGTTGCCACCATTGACTGTTCTGAACATGTTGTAATATCCTTGATTTGCTCCTGCTGCTAAGCCATGGGTGTTATTGTAGAACTCGACAAATTTGACTATTGGATCGGGGGTGTTTGCAAAGATCCAAGATACTCCACCATCAAGTGAATGAAGTAGTTGTCCATATCTCAGAGGTTCATCAAGACGTGCTCCCAACCAGATATTCAACGGGTCAATAATTGACAACCCAAAAAAGGATCCGTTTATTGAGTTTGACAGCACATCCCAAGACTCTCCACCATCAGTTGTACTCAATAGCACATCCCATCCTAAAAGCCAACCGTGAGTTTCGTTAATGAACTCAATCTCGTCAAATGTACTATCATAATATTCAGCTGGTACTGTTAGAGTTTCCCACTCAGCCAATGGTTCATCTGGAGAACCAGATGTGACGAGAGCTGTTCCTACAGATGTTGATGTTATAAACACAAGTAACAATCCAATAATGACTAAACACAAGGTGGAACTGGATTTCATTGGAGGTGTTGACTCGTCCATCATCCCTCAATCATACTAAACTGTACATTTTCCTACTTGAATGAAACTAGTCAAGCAATCGAATGAAATTAGACTGTAGAAATAACGGGACAAGAAGGAGTGGTGGACCGGGCGAGATTCGAATTCGCGCCTCGTATCTGCAAGTTCTACGAGGTCTCGCGACCTCCTCCACTTTGGATGCACGCGAAGTGCGTCACAAGTGCCAAGGAGGCGATCTCTCCC
>JAEOST010000075.1 GCA_016840245.1 Candidatus Thorarchaeota archaeon | reverse complement strand
CAGTTTAGGTGCAAAACCGACTGATGGAGTTTGGGACTGGGATGATGGGGATTGGGATGTTGTGCCTATGTACTGGAGTCATTATTATCCGGAGAAAAGTGTTGAGCTACTCAGGTCTGCTGATTTTCAGATTGTGTTTTCGAGAACAGCTGAACAAGCTGGAGAAACACACTTCTGGATACTTGCAAGAGCGAAGTAATATCGTCATCACGGCTCGCAAGAAGGGATTTGTCAATATACATGCCACTTTTGCCGACATCCTTAAATCCAGAATGAGGAATGTCCTCATAGCTGAGCCGGTTTGGCGGAGCAGCTACGCGACAGACTGCAAATCTGTTCTACCTGGGTGCAAATCCCAGAGCCGGCTCCACTTCTTCTTGACGTACGAATTATTAGGAAGTTGTTGTCAAAGTTAGTATCGGGTAATGTGTGTGGGTAGGATAGCCTCTTACTTTGGACTACCAGAAGGCAAACCAAATGTGATCAGGTTAGCAGCTACCTTTCTTGGATTATTCACATCAATGACTGCAGCAATTAGTATCTCAATGACATTCTACCTCATCTTCATTGCAGAGGCTCTAGGGAATGGCTCCTACATCAATGGTTTAGCTCTTGCAGGTGTGTTGACGGTTGTACAGAAGGTAGCGCAGACTCTTCTTGATTATCCCACTGGTACTCTCGGAGACATGATCGGACAACGCTGGGTCTTAGCCTCGGCATTCTTGACATATTCAGCTGCTTTCTACATAGTATCTCAAATCACTAGTAGTTCACCGTTCGGCCTGTTTCTAGTAGTGTATATCCTGATGGGCGTCGCAGCTTCACAAGAGAGTGGAGCTCTTGGTTCATGGTTTGATAATAACTACACTGTAGTAGTACCTGAGGATAAGGACAGAGAGCATTATGGCGTGTTCATGGGAAAATTGGCAATGCTACTCAGGGTTTCACGCGCTCTTGTCATTCTCCCTGGAGCTTTTATCGCAGTTCTGATTGCCCGCGTTTTTGTATTTCAGGTACAATCAGTGGTTTGCCTTCTAATTGCAGTCGCATCGTTTGTGCTAGTTCGTGATATCCCTGTCGAACACGAGATTGATCAACTAGAAGACTCTGATTCTAGTTATTTTTCACTCTTGAAGGAAAGCGCTAAACACGTCATAGGCAGTCCCTATCTGAAGTACATCATTATCGGTAACACACTCTTCATGAGCATTGCATTCACATGGGTTGAGCTGATCATGTTTCCATTCCTCTATGAGTATCTGATTTCTGACTTTGCAGTGGCACTGCTGATGACACTCGTATTCATCGGATTCGCAGTTCTCTGGGAGCGGTCAGGAGTTTGGGCTAAAAGGTTTGAACCTGGGAGATGGATCCCTCGGTTTAGATTTGTTCAGTCCTCAGGAGCATTGTTCTTCTGGTTATTTGCTTTAATCATGTTGGTTTTTCCACCACCACTTGCAGCCTCGGAGTTGATTGACATTGTTATTCCATTCACAGACATATTGGTTCTCCAAGTGCCTTCTCTGTCAATTACACCGATTCTCCTAATACTCACATTTTGGTTCTCTGGAGGGGTCTTCCTCACAGTCGCAGCTATTCTATGGATGCGTGTGTTGATTGATGTAATTCCTAACAGAATTCGAAATGGTGTCTACTCCTTAATCCCTACCTTGGTAGTGCTAGCTGCAATCCCTCAAGTTGCTTTCATTGGTTGGCTAATTCCACTCTCTGGTATACCTGTAGTGCTTTTATTGAGTGGTCTGGTTTCAACTACCGGAGCACTGTTTCTGAGGAAAGGATTTACTTTTGATAATCCCTTTATTGAAGACTAAAATCCCAGAGCCGGCTCCACTGTATTTTATCGTGCTAGGCTCTAATCGCCATTTCCCTTCTGCTTCTCTTCAAGCTCTATCTTCTCGGTCTGTTCTTTCAGTAGCTTTTCATACCCTTCCCTATCATACTCATAGTCAATTTTATGGAGTCTGTCATACAGGTGCCTGACTGAATCAAAGCTATTAGGTCGCCTATAGACCAAAGCAAACTGATCTGCAGTTGGTTGAAGTAATTCATGGTGCCTGATCAGCATGACTGCTGTTGATTCAGGAATCATTTCTACATCCATGAACTTTCTATGAACGAGTGTGCTGAGTCCATCAAAATACGCTCCAACTCGAACCCACTTTGAAAAAGCTTCAGGATCTGAATCTGGACCATATTTCGCGAAGAACTCTCCAACATGTTCCCAGGTCCATGTCTGAATCTCATTCATTTCTTGGATGAATTCCTTATCATACAGAATTTTATTG
>JAEOST010000726.1 GCA_016840245.1 Candidatus Thorarchaeota archaeon | reverse complement strand
GTGAAAGTGATCTGCAACTCATCCCGCATCATTGCAGCTGTTCCTGTATAGATTACCATGTTCATACTGAAGTAGGATAATCCAAGTTCGTCAGCATGGAAGTCAACAAGGTCATCCAACCGATCTACATTAGGTCTACAAATCGTCGTGTTGCAATGAGTGTAGATGTCGGTTGCGCGAAGGTTCCTTATTCCCTGAACAGTCTTGTCGAATGCTCCTGGTATTCCAACAATGTAATCATGGCTCTCTGCGTCTGGTCCCTCAATCGAGACCTGAGCACTATTGAGTCCTGCATCAACTAGCTTCTGAACAAAATCAGGGTCACTGCATCGTATCCCGTTTGTGATTAGATTCATTCGTAGACTGCGTTCGCGACCATAGGCAATCAGTTTGAACAGGTCATCCCTGAGAGTTGGTTCACCACCTGTGAATGACATGCTTGGAACATGTGCATCATCCACTATGATGTCGATGACTCGCTTCACCTCATCAGTTGTCATCTCACCAGATTCACGATAGGGTGAAAATGCATAACAGAACCGACACTTGTTGTTACAGCGGTAGGTCAGTGCTATTTCACTAAGCACTGGGTATTTGATATCTCCAGAACCAAATGGCAGTATCTTTGCTGTTCGATATGAGTATACATTCTGATTGCCTGAGACCATACTGCGAAGATCATTGACAAAAGCTGCAATGTCATTCAACACCTGTTGTTTGACTGCTTTACGCTTGCTTACAAAGAAGTTCACTATGTGTTCAATGTCATTACCATCAAGCAACATCTTGAGCATGAGCATCCCGGTCTCATTGAGGTGCATGACTTTGTTTGGACGAAGTATCAGTAGATTGTCCTCTGGACGGGCGAAGAAATAGTCCTTCACCTCTTCAATGAACTTCGGTATCCATCCGAGGTCTTCCAGTGAATAGTCATACTGATGCGATTGCATACTCAATGTCACCGATAACTGAGGTGTCTTAAACATTCATGTTCGAATGAATCACCTGAAAGGCTTATCAATAAAGAAGGTCTGGGACAAGTAACAGCATCTTGAGGAGAGATATTAATGAGTGCAGGTGAACTGACTCTACCCTTTGGTGTGATTAAGGATAAGAAACTCATCATGAGTTTTTCAGCTTTTGACATTGATTTACCAATCATTGCGGCTGGTATCAGAGAGCGTATGGATGTGCTCCGTGAATTGGATGTGGCGTTTGCGGGTTTTGGAACTGATGTTCCTGAGAATATGACCGAGCAAACTCCGGCCGTTGTAAAGTGCTTCTTTGAGTATGTAGGATCAGAATCTGATTCACGTACAATCTTGAAGCGAGTGTATCATCTCATCTGGAGTGGGATGATAATGGAATTTCCAGATGTCTTGGAATGGGCGGCTGCAAAGTCTGATTTATCGAATTTGACGATTGCTCAAGCAGATGTAATTCGAGCACGTCGGGGTGAATAGACTTACACAAGAGTCCTGGATAGGGCTCAGATGTGTTTCGAAGAAAACTACGATGTGTGACAAACGAGGAAGAGTGGTTGAGTTGAAGAGAAGTCGTTTGAGTGTTGTACTCATTGCAGTAGTCATTTCCTTGTCACTATTTTGTTTTACAGCAAGTCCTGTCCAAGCTCAAAATCCTGTTTTTGATTGGGAGGAGATAGAAGTCGATGTTGTAGTCCTGCCAAATGGACGCATCAATGTTACATACTGGATTACATTCTCAATAACTAGCGGCACTGCAGGTGGTATAACAATTCAGGGCATTGAGGAAGAATACGTATATGACTCGAGTAGAGGTTATGCTATTGTCAGAGATACTGAGCGGTATGATATAACTCGCGAAGTAGATGGGGACAAATTCTATCTCGACTGGTCAACTCCCTATGATTACGAAGACCCCCGAAGAGCCGGGGCTGGTGACTCAGTTCTATTGGTATTTGGATATTTCAGCACAGAACGGGTGATTGAGAAGACTACCTCTGTTGAATCGGGTGATCTTGGGGTTTTTCACTGGGCACCACTTCAGTGGGATGGTCCAGTTGATTACATGCGCGTTCAGGTCATCTACCCTTTTGAGATAAACTCAACATTTGTATCAGGAGAAGGTGGTATCTCTCCAGCAGGTGCTGATTCTGTTGGATATATAGAGGATGAACGTCGAGGCATCCATGATCAGGATGATGTCTTTGTATCTCTATATGACAATGAAGATCTTCTTGTATATCCTCGAGTAAATGCAACCAACCAGTACTTCTCTGTGAGCATGGACTATTCCAATATGGACACACAAGACCACTTCATTGTCTGGCATTATACCAACTGGTCCCTCTTTGAACCACACTTAGAACCAGGAATTCTCGCATATTATACATCAAGTACGATTAACGCATATGCTGATACTGAGTTCACTCTCTCTCTAAGCGTCTATAATTATGGTGATGCTGATCTAGGAAATGTAGTTGTAGAAATGAGCTTGCCTGAGAATCTAACCTTAATCTCTGGTCAACTAACAACCAACCTAGGAACACTAACTGGAGGAGAATCTCGAATCATCGAGTATCGTATAGTACCTGAAAACATTCCTGAAGTTGTTTCAGTTAGCTTTGAGATTGCCTCTTCCAGCTTGAACATCAGCGACTGGGCTAATTTTGACGTTGATGTTTACATCACTGAATTCATCCCCCCTCTAATCGAGGAGGAAACCTTGGTGACCTGGTTCATCTATGGTGTAGGAGCAATCATCCTTATCGGACTGATCAATGCAGTCTACAAACGTGTCGTGAATCCATATGGTGCTACATGGAAGGCAGATGAAACAGCTGGATACACAAGTCCTGAGATTGGGATTCAGACATTTGGAGAAGAGGGTACAGTTGCCGACCTCGATCCTATAGAATCAGCTTTCTTTGTCAATTCTAGTAGAAAGAAGCTTGTTTCAATGATACTCATGTCCTGTGTTAAGAAGGGTGCAGTGAGGATGATATCTACTGATCCTCTGAAACTTTCTGTGACAGGTATCCGTCTTGAAGACCTCACTTACTATGAAGAGAAGTTCCTTGAGGCAATTGTAGATGATGAGCTTGATCAGGACTTACTTGATGAGATGATTGAGGAACTTGCAGAACAGGTCCAAACCAAATCTTGGAAGGCAGACTTTGAAACTACTAAAACTCACCATGAGGAGATGGTGGATGGAGCATGGGATGAACTAGAGTCACATCCAACAACCGATGGGCGGACGGATTACTACCTCACCGAACCCTATCGCGATCATGGATGGGCATGGTTCTGGATATACCAGCATCCCTATCATGATGACAGAATTGGACGTGTCATCTCAGAGCCTGGACCCTCATTTGGAACCCCAACAATTCCACAGTGGTTTACAGACCTATCAAATACTACTGGACATGCTATCGGAGAAGTTGGAAGAGTAGTCGGAGATGTGGCTTCCACTACATCACAGATCATCGGTAACGTTGTTGGTACGGTTGGAGAAGTTGTCGAGGGTGTTGGAAATATCATCCGTGAACCTCTGAAACCAATAATTGAAGGAACTAGTAGATGTGTGCAACACGATGCCTGTCATAGTGCTTGTGTTTCGCATGATGCCTGTCACTCTGCCTGCCATAGCGCTTGCCATAGTGCATGTGTCTGCCACTCAGCCTGTCATTCCGCCTGCCACAGTGCTTGCGTTTCTGGAGGCGGCAGATAACCCAGTTCGATAGATTATATAGAGGGGTCAACAGCAGAGGTTGTTGATAGTGATGAGTCCCATTGAAAGATATGTCCAACTTTGTGGTGAGGTTAGCAACTATACTGAGCGACTAACTGGAATTCCGATTGTTGATGCTTACTTCGGTCCTGAGAATCTCGCTCCTAAAACCCAAGCTAAAGATCGGTCTGGTGAGGATTTGTCAAGCGACCTCAATGTGTTGATTGATGACCTAGCTGAAATTGAGCAACCTCTACGTCGAGATTGCATTATTGGTGAGGTGAAGTCAATAGCACTGGTTGTTGACTGGCTTCGGGGTACCGATATATCTTATCCCAAACTCGTTGAGGGTCTCTTTAGTATCAAACTACCTAAGTATTCTGACAAGCAGATTGCTGATGCATTGTCAGATTTAGATAAGGCTCTATCACATATGGAGGGATCTCTAGAGGAACGGATCACTCGGTATAGAACTGAAGGTGATGTTACGGGTGATGAGCTGCAGCGAGTAATTGTTGAGGAGCTTCATCCCAAGTCTACTGAAGTTGCAGAGCGGTTCAACGAAATGGTCTACAGACCAATGGGAGTTGAAGTGACCGATAATGGTGTTGAATATCGCGCAGTACGAAATCAGCCATGGACAGGTTACAACTACTACCAGGGCGGTTATCGATCTGTAAATGAATTCAATATTGATCGGTCTATGAACAAGCGTTTCCTGCTTGTAGTTGCTTACCATGAGTATGAACACCATGTGTCTAACCTATGGAGAGAGAAAGCATTTCGAGAAGACAACTTCCTCGACCTTACTGTGGTTCCTCTCCATACTGGTCGCTGCGTTATCTCAGAGGGTACAGCTGACACAGCTAGAGAATTCTTGGGAATAACTGATTCAGAACCAGATACATTAGCCTACGATGCTCTGCAAAGACTCTCTCGGATGACT
>JAEOST010000074.1 GCA_016840245.1 Candidatus Thorarchaeota archaeon | reverse complement strand
GATGTTGTAGACAAACTTGCTGAGAAGACGGATATGAAGTAGATTTGATATGCAGAGGATGAGTCTACTCGTCCTCTTCTTCTTCTTCCTCTTCTTCTACTTCTTCCTCTACTTCTTCTTCCTCTTCCTCTACTTCTTCTTCCTCTTCCTCTATCTCCTCAGGCTCATCTTCTGAGGGTTCATCTTCTTCTTCAACAGATAAAGGTTCAGCAGCGGAAACACCTGGTTTCAGCTTGAGTAGGAATACATATGCTACGAAGAAGCTCACAAGGCTAAGTAAGAGTGTGAACCAAAAAGACCCGTCAATACCAAACCAACGGACTGGATCAAGAGCGACTGCAGCCCTTGGCGTTCCCAAGACCACAACCTGGAACCACATGGGGATGACAAAAGCTAGTGGAATGCAAATCAACACAAGCAGGATAATTGACAGAAAGATCTCTGCCGTGTAGTTCAAGATTCGTCTTATTGTGCTGTCTACAGCTTTCTTTGCCACGGACAATTTCACTCGCCTTGCCATGGCACCTGGTGAACTCCATTAAAACCTTCTGGCTAGGTAAGAGTTGTACGCTTCATGATGCATGTATCTGTCAAACAAGAATCACCTGTAGGGAAATAATTCAAAGGATTCTTCAGGAAATCTTGTCACAATAGATACAAATTCAGTTATACCAGCTTACCAATGGTTGTGTATTATTTTGAAACGAAGAAGGTCAAGAAGAACAGACCGTACAAACCTCCATTGGAGTAGGGATCAGTTCAATCTTCCCAGTTGGCAAGAATCGGGTATAAGCACCAAATCCAAGAGTCCTGACTATTCTGAACTTGCCACCGTAAGCCCAGCCAAGCAAGAGAGTAGACTGAGTAAGCTGTATCCAAACAAGTTTCTAACAACTCCTTGGATCTATCTTCTTCGCTCGAGAATTGCTCGTGTGTTCAAAAATGAAAGGAAATCACAGTGATTAACATCAACTTCATTCCCTCTTCTCTAACCACTCCATGTCGGAATGTACCCAGACCTGTGTCATACAGTCAGAGCACAAACGATGATCATTATAGTTAGTGTCAGTCCATGTCACAAGTGATTCCAAGAGAAACAACCGTTCACATCTCTCACACTCTTCAACATCCAGATCCGTCTTCAGAGAAACCCGACCACATTTCTTACAGGAATATCGGTCCCCTTTATCGGTCCAGTCAGATCCACAGACAGGGCATGATGGTGAAGTCGCATTCCAAGGTTTCTTCTTTGCTTCTTTTCTGTCATCAGGGCTCTTCGACCTACGGTCCCTCTGTTTCTGCTGAATCGCCTCCTTCTTCTCCCTCTTCCTTCGTTCTCGCTCAGCCTTTCTTCTCTCAGCTCGCGACATCCAGTATATCTCCCATTCTGTTTCTATTCATGTGTGGTCTAATATAAACTGGCGTTTGATTTCATAATCCTTTTAGATTGACTGACGCTGAATCTAGACAGAGAGATATGGTACAGAAAGAGAGGAGGAGGGGGCCCGGAAAAATCGGGTCGGACGGTTGAGAGAGGGAGGGAG
Organism: Candidatus Thorarchaeota archaeon; assembly: GCA_016840245.1. Next base: position 1,160 of record JAEOST010000074.1, on the reverse strand, counting down.
TGACAGATTCATGATGGTCGCGAGATTCGGACCCCCTGTCCAAAATATAATAGGAATTAATAGCATATAAGCATTACTGATATCGCCCTAACAGAAAACTTATGCTACTAGAAATCCCTTGGTTGAGAACTGGATTAGAGCTTCTATCAATGATGAGGTGCGCAGATGGGCCAAGCACAAGGTTCGCAGTGGGAGAGCCGTATAGTTGTGGTCCTGTTTGTTGTAGCCACAGTTATATTCTCACTTGCTGGCATCACAGGTGCAGCCTGGCAAATTCTAAGCCAAGTGGAATTCTCGTTCTGGATGGTCATTCTTACATTCTCTCTTGCGGTATCTGCTGGTGCAGTTATGACATACTCATTCGTGTCATTCTCTCAGAGCCGCGAAGTCAGACATTTGATGTTCATCCTGATGAGTGTGAACATCATCCTCTGGGCATTCCTATTTCTCATATCCCATCCTTCTTCAATAGACTGGTCAGTTCTATTTTCTGATCGAAACAGGAACCGGACACTGGCCATGTCATTTGTGCTTATCACAATTCCAACCATCCTTCTTGGATCTTTCACTGGAGAGATGAAACCATCTCGACCGAGTGTGCTTCTACTACTTATCTGGGGGGAGGTGGTCATGCCACTGACAAGCCTTGTCTTGTTATTCAGTCCAGAGCCCCTGTTCTTGCTTGTAACTGAAGAAGGAGGTATTGTTGGTTTAACCACAATTGGAGGAATCATCTCACTAGGATACCTCTTGTCCCAAATAGTTGTCATCCCTCGTCTCATTCAACTGTGGTGGAGGAGTAGGAACAACCTGGATCTCGCACTCATGTCGGCCCTGATAATCTGGCTACTTGGGACTATCTTCATCATTATTGCCTGGGACCCCCTTCAGAGAGCAGAGCTGCTTTGGATGTCGACGATAATAGCTGGTTTTCTGATGATTGCCATAGTTCAATTTGTCAACTCCATATTACATCCACATAGAAACCTAGAGCGTATTGTAGAACAAAGAACAAAGGAACTGAACATCTCGATTCAGGAGAGCGAGTTCTATCTCAAGATGTGGACTCACAAGATTGGTAATTTCCTTCAAGGAATGGTCACCTATCTAGACATCCTTGAGATGGCCGCACAATACAGTGAAGACGATACAAAGACACG
>JAEOST010000725.1 GCA_016840245.1 Candidatus Thorarchaeota archaeon | reverse complement strand
TACGTTGAAGTACTCATGTCCGAATACATCTTCAGGTGTAAATCTCTTTATCACTGTGATTTCAATTCGTGGCAATTCTATCTGGACCAATTTTCTCACTCCATGATTACTCCCATCTTTGTTCTGTTGAGTTTCAACATTAGATGGCATTGTCAGATTCGATGAAATAGGAGTTTCCAAAGAAGCAAGATTGACTGCACCTATTCGATTTGGCTACCAATGTTTATCTTATTTCATGAATAAAGTATACAGGGAAATTTGTTGATTGAGATACTTGTGATAATTGTTGTAATTATTGGATTCGTCGGAGTAATGATTTATCTATCACCCAATTCAAGGAATCGTGGAGTTAGAGATTCTACTCACACTATAGGTGCAGCAGAACAAGCTGAACGAGAGATGGATCGTCGAAGAGATCGCGTTTCAGAGCAAGAGAGGCGACGACGCCAAGGGCCCGGTAGAAGAGGATTCTAACTGGCATTATCTCATCTGCAGCTATCTGATGTATTATGTGAAATAAGATAGAAAATCTACCGAGGAATGAATATGGAACTTGGTGCATTTTCTATAAGCCTAGCAGTGAAGGATATCAAAGCCTCTCATGAGTTCTACAAGAAACTAGGATTCGAGGACTTCGGAGGGGACATTAATCAGAATTGGATTATCATGAAGACTGGAGACCACATCATAGGCTTGTTCCAGGGAATGCTCGAGAAAAACACACTCACATTCAATCCTGGTTGGGATCAGAGTGCAAGTAAGCTGGATTCCTTCACAGATGTACGAGACCTTCAGCGACATTTGAAGGAACAGGGTATTGAGCTCGTTAGTGAAGCAGATGAATCCACAGAAGGTCCTGCTAGTTTCATTGTACTGGATCCAGACGGCAATCCGATTCTTGTGGATCAACATGTCTAAATGTACTTTATATTTCCCCCATGTCTATCTGCTTGATTCTCGATGGAGATAGATCATATCAAACCGATTTCCGTTTCTTCATGAGTAATATGACCACAATAAGAAGTATGACTACTCCAATTGTACCCGCAATAACGAGAACCATCATTTCTCCAGAAGGTGGTGGTGTGACAGTACCAGTCAAAGTATCAGTTTCGCTAGTTGTACTTGTTGTTCCTGTGTCTGTTGTGGTCGTTGTTGTTGTAGTAGTGGTCGTTGTTGTCGTCGTAGTGGTGGTAGTTGTCGTAGTAGTAGTTACCTCTAAAACATGAATTGTAATCTCTACATCGAGATAATTATCATATTCATCGTAAACCCTAATTGTCAGAGGATAGTCTCCCACGTCTAATGATATGATACTTGATAGCAAACCTCCCGATGAAATTGTGAAGTACTCTGTGTTGTTAACCTCCCATCGATCAATACCTGAGAAATCTGTTGCATTGATTTGGTACTCTATCGTTTCTCCTACAGTAATTATCTGATCAACTGGAGTCGAAATCCAATTTGGAGATGTTGTATCTTCTATGGAAATCTTGAATGTCGTTGATGCATAATTACCGTGATTATCATAGCATCTTATTTCTATGCCATAGGTTCCAACTGACAGGAATGTGATATTGTCTAGTTGACCTTGGGTATTGATGCTAAAATGAGTAGTATCATTCACCCAATAGATTGAGATCCCTTAAAGGTCGGATGCCTCGAAATTGATATCCACTTCTTCTAGGCCACACTCAAGTACTACGTCCGTACTCTCTTGGATCCAAACTGGACTAGTAGTGTCCTCAACAGAGACTGTGAGTGTTTCCGAAATATGATTCCCATAAGTATCGTTACATCCAATCTCAAGGGGATAATCTCCTACACCTAAAGCCGTTGAATTGGTGATTACCCCTTCTGAGTCTATCTCGAAGTGAGTTGTGTCATTCACCCAAAACTTGTCAATGCCATTATCATCAGTTGCATTCACATCGTACTCGAAACCATCTCCTAATTCAAGAATCATGTCCTGAATAGGTTCGTCCCAGGTCGGGCTGGTGGTATCGATTAGAACACTTCGAATGGACGAGAAGAATCCAATATCGCCATCTGAATCATTTGCAGCTACTCTCCAATACCACAATCCATCTTCCAGAGTACTTGAAGGTGTTAGTGATGTTGAACCAATAACTGAGATGTTCTGTAACTCAATAGAATCGAAAGTGTCCACTGTATCAAGTTGTAGGAGGTAGTTTGTAACGTCTGACACACTTGTCCAAGAAAATGTAGGTGTACTATCATTGGTACCAGATGAATCTGATGGAGTAAGAAGCGATGGTGCCTGTGACATTGTGTTGTATTCAATGGATATAGAATCAATGCTTGGAGTTCTAGCGGGATATGTTGTGCTCAACTCTGCACGCCATAGCAACTCCTCGCCAGTAGAGGAGAAATCATGCTCAACACCTGGTTGAACTTGTTCCCAACTCGAGCCAGAATCGGCAGAGAGGAAATAGTCGATATTTGTATCGGTCGGAATATTGTGAATAGGTGTCAGTGTTGCTTTCATTATTGTTGCAGGGCTTGTATCCACAGCAATTGAAGATTGAGCCTGAGCTGATCCGTTATACTGCCTACAACGATTGATGGTAACTTCCATTATTTGCAAACCATTTGTATCATCAGTGACATAAGCATAATCTCCAGAAACGAATACTTTCCTTGCTTGGCGAGGTGTATCTAATGCATGTACAAGTGTGGGTGATCTTGGATTGGATACATCAAAGACTCTCAAGCCATATGTAGCTGCAGCAGCATATGCGTAGTCACCATCTACTACAATTCCCTCAACCAAAACTGTACTATAGAAATATCCGATCTCAATTGGGCTGGACCGATCCGTAACATTGATGACTCGAATTCCTGCTCCTGATGTAGCTACATATGCAATGTTCCCTTCTACACATATGTCCCATGCAGTTCCAGTTGTGCTGATACTACCGACAATATATGGCGCCCACAGGTCAGTGATATTCACAATTTGGAGACCTGAGCTTCCATCAGCTATATACGCAAAATTACCATCGACAAAAACATCAGTGGCTCGTTGAGGTGTATCTACATCACCCATTGCGGTTGGACTATTTGGATTGGTCACATTGACGATTTTTAAACCATAATCCCAATCACAAATGAATGCGATCTTTCCATCAACATCAAGTCCTCGTGCAAATTCTGTGTCGTAATCCCCAAGAAGTGTTACCTCCCTGGGATTCGTTACGTTAAGTATCTGCAGACCTGAAAAACCATCTGCGATATATGCAGTTGGATAGTCAACATCGACATCATATGCCCGGCTTGGAGTATCATAGAAGCTAACATTTTTTGGATCCGATGGAATCGTTATGTTAACAACTCTTAAACCAGACTCGTAATCCGCCACATAAACATAATTTCCATCAACCGTGACTCCGAATGACTGATCGGGAGTATTACAGCTAGCAACTAGAATAGGATCGAAATTCTCACGAATTCGAATAACCTGTAACCCTCCACCTCTATCAGCTACAAAGGCAAAATTACCAGCGATATCCAACCCGTATGGAAAATCTGGTGTATTGTATTCTCCTATTGTATTTGCATTCAGGAGGTCGGTCATGTTAATGACACGTATGCCAATTGATTGACATGCAACATATAGGAAATCTCCATCTATCTGAGGGTTTCCGAAATAATTTGGTGTAACCATTTCGCGTAGCAACGTTGGTTGATATGGATTTGTTACATTTATGATTGAAACAATTGAGTTAAAACTCAGATCCGATCCAGTTATGACAGCAATTTCACCGTCGACAGTTATCCCCCCACAACTGTATAACTCATATGATGCACCTAATTCTACAAAATCCAGAGAATTCGTGATATTAAAAATCCTGAGTCGATCATCAGATAAATACAATCTTCGATCTTCTACTACAATTTCGGAAGCATATTCCACAGAAGTGTATTTCTTCAAAGATGATAAATCACTAGGATTAGTGATATTTAGAATTTCCACTCCTACACCTCCAAGAGTAACATAGAGGGCATTACCAGAAGTACAAAAGTCATTTATTGGACCTGAATTAAAGTAGAAGTAATCCAATACTCTGGGTTCTGAAGGATCTGTAATATTGATGGCATATAGATGAAGGACACCATTCGACATGAAGAGAATATCACCATGTCTATGTAACTTTCGACCAATATATGATGGAGGTTCAGTTCCCCATAGTTCAGTTATCAAAACAGGATTTTCAGGATTGGATATATTCAGTACCTGTAATCCGTCAGATGTAGCAAGGTATGCAATATCTCCTGCAATAGACACATCCCAAACATTTTCTCCAGGGTTATAGAAACCAGCAAGTGTCAAAGTGCTCTCTTGAAGTTCTAGTTGTCCACTCCCCCATCCAGAAGCATTAGTATGAACTCCATCCATGAATGCGGTTGTACTGAACTCCTCAACAAAAGTATCAGAAGCGGCACTAACTGGACTCACGCTTGGCTGCAGAATAAGAAGAACAGCTAAGAAACCTATTATCCACAGTGTTCCTGAGTAACCATATTTTCCCATCAATTTCATCTCCCTAAAGAAACCATCACTCTCCTAGCAACAGTAATACATGACTACCCCCCAAAATTATGGAACATTCCTTGTTTCCTTAGAATATTAAATTACTTTAATATAAATTGACACTATCAGAAACTCATGGGCAATCCTATTCTTGTTGACCAGCATGTCTAAACATTAGAAATCTGACATGCGATTCTAAGAAACCTGAGAAGAACCAAGATTGATATGATAGTCCCTCATCTCAAAATCATGGAACCCACAAAGATTGCCTTGGACCTTGAGGAAGGTTATTTCGGAGTAAGAGCAGCAGGAGTGATGCTCAAGGAGGATAAAGTCCTACTATTTCAACCTGAAACGTTTGACTTCTGGACTTTCCCTGGTGGTGGTGTTCATCTTCATGAAACCCTTCCCGACGCAATAGAGAGAGAGTGGTTTGAAGAAACTGGTTTTGAAGTAGAGGTCAAACGACTACTCTATATCCTTGAGAGTTTTTTCACATTCGAAGAGAATGAGATATTTCAAGCAAAGACCTCCGAGGGAAGGATACATGGATATGGATTCTGCTTCTTGGTAGAACCGAAAGAGAAGGAGGGTGTGTGGTTGGAAGAGGAGTTCTATGGAGAGGAGGATGTTCAATATCAGGGGCGAAACCTGAAAATCACCCTCAAATGGTTTGAACGTAGTGAGCTTGACAATATCAACCTAGTACCCCCCTGTCTGATAAAGGCTCTGCAAACAATTCCTGATACGCCCGTTCATATTGTAGATCGTGAGTATTAGTTGTGGAAGTATCGATTCATCAGTTACCAAATCTCTTGGGGGATTGAAGATCTCTTAGAATACGACATCAACGTGTACCCTATAACAATGACAAGCGTTGACGCCATGATGAGTCCTGCTTGAAATGAAAACATGGAGACAAATATCGTTAGGATTAGAATCATGAGTACTGAGAGTATACCTCGATCAGCTCTGTCTGCCATCATACATCCACGTGAACAGTAATGACCTCCATAGGGCCATCCCTGCCAAGAATCACACTCAGAAGTTCCACACCAATCACAGCGCTGAACATCCCAACCTGTTTCTTGTTT
>JAEOST010000724.1 GCA_016840245.1 Candidatus Thorarchaeota archaeon | reverse complement strand
GCTCTACATGTTTTCATTCTTTAGTGGATTGACAGGAACATGGGATGAGAGAACCCTTCAGGAGTTCAAGAGAGCTTCCGAAATGGTTCGAATAAAAGGAATAGGTTGGTTAGCAAGAAGATTCTATGGATCCATTGCCCTTGGTGCTCGAATCTCGCCACTTCACAATAGGTATCCAATCGATATCTATGATGAAGCAATGGCTGAGGCCGAAGATCTAACAAAAGAGAAGAAAGCACTTAGAATCTAAATCGAATGGTTGAGAGTCCTTCTCTGGGCTCTCAATCAAAATCCTTTGAAGATAGTAGTTGAGAGATGTTTCTATTACATCTCGATGTCATCAGTGACTTCTTCGCCACCCTGAGTTGCTTCTACGGCCTCGTCAGCGATTCTACGCTTGATCAGTGTGACTAGATAACCAGCAATTCGATTACGTACCTTCTTTGAGGTGACATCAGTGAACTGCTCAACAAGCCTCTTGTTAGTTTCAAAATCAGTTGTGAACTCATCTGGATAGTCACGTAAGAGGATTCTTGATGCGTTCTTTATGTATCCTGGTCGAATGCTTCCCACTGTTATCTCACCATTAGATTAGTCAGTTTGAGGTTCCCGCTCGACTGTGTTTATAAGACTAATGGTGGCTCCATTTTCGTAGGACGTGACTAGACCTTGTTGTATCTAAAGTTGGCTCAGACATATGCTGAGATAGAGTCGACATCAGGGTCTCTTGAGAAGACACGGATATTCTCGGAGCTTCTGAAAGATGCCTCATCTGAAGAGATTGGAAAACTTATCTCTCTTACAATGAGCAAGCTACATCCAGATTGGGCTAGTCAACCTGAGTTGGGAATTGCAGAGAAGATGGCGATACAAGTTGTTGCAAACTCTGTATCTGCCTCCGAGAGTGATGTCAATAACGCACTTCGGAAGACAGGAGACCTCGGAGAAACAATTGAGATGCTACTACAACGAGGTGGCCAGATGTCGCTATTCCCTCAGGAAGCAACAGTCTCTGATGTCTATGATGCACTAGATCAGGTCTCGAAGCTCTCTGGTTCTGGAAGCAACCGTGAGAAGATATCCAAACTAGTTGGGTTAATTTCTGATGCCCAACCAATCGAAGCAAAATATATCCTCAGAACAATAACCGGTTCGTTACGACTTGGTCTTGGTGACATGGGGATTATGGATGCCCTATCACTGGCATTTACAGGGTCAAGAGATGCACGACCAAGTATAGAGCATGCCTTCAATGTCTGCAGTGATTTAGCAATGGTAGCAACAACCTTGGCCACTGATGGGATTGAAACAATCCAGAGCTCCATCCATGTAGAAGTTGGAACTCCCATCCGAATGATGGCGGCAAAGAAACTATCCGATTCAACAGAGATTTTAGAAAAGGCTGGCGGCAAGGTTCTGGTCGAGTACAAGTATGATGGCGAACGAGTTCAGGTTCATAAGAACGGAAACGAAGTTGCTATTTTCTCAAGAAGACAAGAAGTAATCACGTCACAATACCCTGATGTTGTTGAATATGTGAAGAAGTATGTGAAGGCTAAAGTCTGTGTTCTTGAAGGGGAGTGTATTGCAGTTGACCCTGAAACTGGTAGAACCAGACCTTTCCAAGAGTTGATGCGCAGAAGACGTAAGACTGGAATTGAAGAGATGAAAGAAGAAGTTCCGGTAGCAGTTCGATTCTTTGACATCCTCTTTCTGAATGATAGAGACACAACAGATGAACCAATGCCGAAGCGACGTAAACTTCTAGAGAGTATCATTGATTCATGTGATGAAGTTGATGTGACCATCGGCGAACTCACAGAAGACCCTGAACAACTTGACACAATCTTTAGCAAAGCTCTCGAGTCTGGGAATGAAGGCGTGATTGCGAAGGCAGTTCACAAGGATTCTACCTACCAAGCTGGTTCCAGAAGTTGGCTTTGGATCAAACTAAAGGCGTCTTACAAAGAGGGGCTTACTGATTCAGTGGACCTTGTTGTCGTTGGTGCAATGTACGGTCGAGGCAAGAGGACTGGAGTATATGGGACAATACTCGCATCAGCCTATGATCCTGTAAATGATACCTTCCCCACAGTATGTAAGATTGGAACTGGGTTTACAGATGAGATTCTCCAAGAGTTCAAAGAACGGCTTGATAAAATCAAACTTGAGAAAATGAATCCCAAAGTGCAATCCGATGTCAAGGCTGATGTGTGGTTTGAACCATCTGAAGTGATAGAGGTTCTTGGTGAT
>JAEOST010000723.1 GCA_016840245.1 Candidatus Thorarchaeota archaeon | reverse complement strand
TTTACCTCAAGACAAAGGAAGTTCCCCTTAAGGAAGTCAAAATGGCTGTACTAATTCAGGAAATGATTCCATCTGAGATTTCGGGTGTGATGTTCACAGCAAATGTTGTCACAAATAACACAGAAGAGATTCTAATCAATTCAACATGGGGACTTGGCGATACATTGGTTTCAGGAGAGATAATACCTGATACATTTGTTCTAACGAAGAGTCCACTCAGTGTGATCCAAAGAGATCTTGGAGATAAGGAGTTCACTTCTGAGCTAGAACTCTATGAATTGGCCATTGTCAACACCCCACAGGAAAAGCGCTCGAAATTTACGTTAGATGACAAGACTCTATTTGATATTGCAGAGGTTGGAATGAAAATAGAAATGGGTATGGAATCTCCTCAGGATATCGAGTGGTGTATCAGACCTGATGGTGGTCTTGTGATTCTTCAATCACGACCAATAACTACACTCAGCGTGCCTTCATCTCATGAAGACTGACACCAGGTTCTACAGCGATTGCTTGTTCAGGACATGCTTGGACACATTTCATACATCCGGTGCACTTTGAAAGCCAGATTGCGTCAATCTTCCAAATCTCAGGATTGTGCGGGTCTGGGTGGTCTTCCAATGTTGGATGCAACAGTAATACTGCAGGGTCACAGACATACAGACACTTTCTGCAGTCACGTGGGTCAGTACTTGCTCCTGAGTGACATTTTGAGTGATCAATAGTAATCTTCGTCTTCTTTACCAATGTAATCACCTCAGTATTTTCCAGCTTGTCCTGGAACAGATTCTCTTGGAACAAGATTGAGTGCATCGTGATTACATGCATGTCTACAGACACCGCAACCAAAGCACTTGTCCAAGTCAACAATCACACGTTTGATCGAAGGTAGATATCTAAGAGCGTTAAACTGACACATACGAACGCAGGATTTGCAGCCTTGACAGTTGTCAATGTTAATGTCGATTACATATTCCCCTTTGTAGACTGTTCGCAGATCAAAGTCGTTTCTCAAGCGGAGACCGCCACATTCAGGTGTTTCACATGAACAGATTGCGTTGATGTAAGGGACTGGTTGGAACCAAACAGATGCAACGTAGCCCTTCTCATTCTGTTCCTGAAGAGCTTGAATAGCCTCCTCACGGTCGAGTTTGTACTTGAAACCTTCAGGAATGTATCGTGTGTGTTTCTCAATTACTTCGGATAACTGACCGAAGTTGATACAGACTGCATCCTTGACTCCTCTCTGCATATACCTGCAGATACAGTAATTCTTGATGATGGGTTCTGCAGCAAGATTACCAAGGATGTGTTGGGCATCTTCCATTGGGAGAACTTGACCAAAGTGACCATCAGCTCTTGATGGATCCCTGTTCTGCTTCTCGCTATGGATCTGACCCTCCACAACTTTCCGGAGTATCTTACCGATGATAGGCATCTGCATCTTATAGCCCAAACCGATAGAGTTGAATCCCATGATTTTGCGGATATAGAGAGTTTCCATATGCTTCCATTGCTCTTCGAGGTATTCACTGGCATTATACTCGTCAGCTAGCTCATCTTTGTACAATCTAGCATTCTCGTACCACTTGCCGCCGTCACCGTGTTTTAGACACCACTCGCACATTGTTATCGCCTATAGCTTGTTTTGAAAATGAATGCGATATTTAAGAATCCCGTATTTATCTCAAAATTCTGAGAAAATGTCAGGCAATCCGTATCAAGAAGGCTTTTTTTCCGGAAAGTCATGAGAATCAAGGTTCTCAAACAGGCAGTGACTACAAAATGATTAGACTGATGGGTGTTCTCACACAAGGTGGTGTACCTATCAAATTTAAGAGCTCTATGGAGGCTGAAGGAGAACTCATTCTTGGACCGTTGATTGAAGCTACCAAAGCGCTGAGTAACATAATGGGTAGTGGTGAAGTCAGGCGACTGGCATTCAAAGACAATACTTTGATCGTCACAGAAACCAGCAAAGGATTCACTGTGGTAGCCCTAGTAACTAAAGCTGAAGACTACATGGATAGTCTACTCCGGGTGATAGCTGAGAAGATTGATGAATCTGAGATTCAGTTAGCAGATGGGTCTGTCAATGATGCACAGAAACTCATCATCGAGCGGATTCTTGTCCCGTATGTCAGGGATCACATTGAAACTTCATTTCCTGAAGCGCTGTCTAATGTTTGGGACCCTATTCTTGAAGTACTTAGAAGCGAAAATCGATTTGCTAATGTGATTCAAGAAGTAGATGACCTATTGGCTAGACCTGAACCTGAGAGGAGATGGAACCTGTTCAAGGAGGAGTCCAAAGGTTCATTGAATGATGCACTAGCACATGCAATGAGAGGCGAGTTCGACAGGGCTTGCGCAATTGCAATGTGTAACGAGGGAGAACTAGCGGGAATATTCAGTATCAAGATGGGGGCTTTAGCACACTCTATGACAAAAGCAACTCCCCCCACTCTTGCAGAATTGAAAGAGATAGCCTCAAAATTGTCTGATGATCATCCGTTCGCAGGTTTTGCCAAGATTCTG
>JAEOST010000722.1 GCA_016840245.1 Candidatus Thorarchaeota archaeon | reverse complement strand
GGATCAGAAATATCTTCATAGACAGTGACATTCACTGAACTTGTTGAAATGTGACCCAATGTATCATTCACCCATAAGGTGTACATATACCATTTGGGTGCTTCAAGTCCATCTACATTGATTGAGAAATTAGAACCATCCCAAGGACCATCTGCTACAACTGTCACATTTGTTAGATCATCACTGGGATAACTAGTGATATTGTATGTATCGGGGTTTGTTTCGGAAACATTCCATTTCAGGTAGTGACCGAAGCTTCCCTCTTCGTAATCAAAATCATCTGGTGTTTCAAGTTCTGGTGCGGTCTCGTCAGCGAAAACAGTCACGTGTACAGTGTCGGTTGCAGTCTCATTCTGTTCATTCATAGCGGTGCATGTAAACACAAACAGAATTGGTACTACGGTAACCAAGTCATCACGATATATCCAATCAACTGGAATCTCTATCAAGTCGCCATCCCAAGTAGAATCTGAATCAATTACAGTTTCATTTCTAGTGACCGTGTAATTTTTTGGATCAAGAGTTGTTGCGTTCCAGACGATTGCCTCACCAAATGTTCCATTCTCAAAGCTCAAGTCATCAGGTTCTGTGATAGAAATCTCTGCAATAAAGAAGGTCTCTGAACCGGGAGTAACTGAGTTCATGCTCATTAATGCAATAGGTGAGAGCATGAGCCAGACAAATAGTATTCCAAACAATGGTCTGGTCAATCGTTGTGCTGTCATATGATGACTTCCTCTAAATCCTACTAGTGGGTCCGTGACCGGTCGGACACTTGAGTGTGGTTTTATACTCTTCGGTGTAATAACGTCAAGATGGGAGGTTCATCAAGCGAATCCTATTAAGTAGCCAAACACTCAGAAATAACAGGTTTCCTTAATACGAAGGAGTTTCCGAGGTTTTACCATGCCCAAAGCAGTGTTCTCTATTTGGTGGGATAACACTCTAGGCCCCATGGTTGGCCGTTCTTATCCCGAAGAAGAAGAGCTGAAAGCAGAGGAAGCACTGGTTATTTTTATGGGTCATGGAACTCAGCAGGAAGCAAAGATTGGATATACGAATCTCAGCAGAGGCTTAGTTATCTCCCTGCTTCAATCACCAAATTGTATTGCTGTACTTCTTGATGAAGGTGATGATTCAGCAGTTGTTGAGAGAAATCTTGTTCGTGTTGCCAAAGAGATGGACCTCAATACTAGCGACTGGGATAACGAGATAAAACGCGCTTTTGAGAGTATCAATGAGTTAATCGATGGTACAACTCAAAGTCAATTACTTGCGGACCCAGCAGTTGCTACGCTTATCGAAATTATGCGACATGGTAGACTTGATGTCATCAGACCTAGGCTTGTCCTTAAACCTACAGTAGTTTATCCTGATGCAATGTCATATCTCGGAAAGGATACCGAAGAAGTTGAACGAATTCTCAAAGACCTCGAGAGTGCAGGTTTGCTGATATCTAAGACATACGGTCGTCAAGTTGCTTGTAGACAATGTGGTCCAACCAATGTCAATGTTACTTTGAAATGTCCAAGCTGTTCATCTACAGAGTTGCATAACGTATACTCGATATTCTGTCCACATTGTAAGGAAAGAGTACACTCAGTGGTTGAAGATGACACTGCGGAGGTTATGTGCCAGAGTTGCAAACAACCCATCAAGGCATCGGATCTGGAGATTGTTGCAGTAGAACCATTATGCATGAAATGCGGAACTGCCACCGATAATCCGCTAATAGTACTAGCGTGTAATAGCTGTGGCAAGGACCTCAAAGATGAGGATATTCTTGGAGATACTGGTTTAGCCTATTATTTGAATGAAGAAACATAGTCAATAATTGACCACAAGACTTTTGACTCTCGCGAGTATGGCCGTCTTTCCGGAGATGTGAACATTGGCTGATGTGTTTAAAATTGGTGTAGTAAAATTCGGATGTATTGGAGCAGCCCCACTACTGGATCTTCTATTTGATGAACGTGCAGATAGGAAAGAACTTGAAGTACGTGTATTCACAAGTGGTGCCAAGCTCGACCCTGATTCATGTGTATGGCCGACAGATGCAGTGATTGAGTACAAACCAGACCTCGTTCTGAGTGTTAGTCCAAATGCTGCATTACCTGGTCCAACTCAGTCACGAGAAAAATTAGCTGAGGCTAAACTACCAACGATTACAATCTCGGATGACCCGTCTTCCAAGGCATTCTATAAGAAGAATGAAGAAGGTAAGAAGATGAAAACTGCTCCTGAAGGACATGGATTCATCATCCTTCCTGCCGACTCGATGATAGGTGCTCGAAGAGAATTTCTTGATCCAACTGAGATGGCATTGTTCAACGCAGATATGATCAAGGTACTCTCTGCTACTGGCGTCATGAGGTTCATTCAAGAAAAAGTAGGCGGAGTTATTGATGAGATTAGAGCTGGAAAGGCTCCCAAGATGCCTATGGTAAAGCTAAAGGCAGGCAAAGCAGTCCAATCAGGAGGATTTTCAAATCCAAATGCTTGTGCAAAAGCATACGCAGCCTTGAAAATAGCTGAGGCAGTCGCAGATGTAAACGTGGATGGATGCTTCAAGATCCAGGATCATGAACAGTACATCCCTGTTGTAGCGGCTGGTCACGAGATGTTAAGGGTCGCTGCTGTGCTAGCTGACGAAGCAAGAGAGCTCGAAAAGGGTAGCGATACACTCTATCGAACTCCACATAGCAAGGACGGTAAAATACTCAAGAAAGACAAACTCATGGAAAAACCAAAGTAGTTTGTTTACAGCACAGCTAGTGGAGAACTCCTCTAGCTGGTGCTGCTACTTTTAATTGCCTTTTGAACTGTTTCTCGTGCGGCTGCAAGTATCTTTTCAGCTCGCTGCTGACTAAGACCTTCTATCTTCTTTGCTAATCTTTGTGCAGTCTCACCAGCAAGTTGAACGGCTGATTCATAACCTGCTTTCCTGAGTTTACTTTCAAGTGCCGAACCAATTCCTGGAACGCGACGTAAGGGAAGAACCTTTGAAACATCTTCTCCAAGAATATCACTCATATCACTATCACTCAATTCATCAGTCGCGTCGAGTATATCCACCTGACTTCGAATGGATTGGAAGTCCTCATCACCTAGGAAGGCCTCAACTGTACTTCGGACCTCAGAGTCATCGAAGTCTAATGCTAATTCTTCCATCTCAACCTCTCGTCCCAAAATTTCAGGAAGATGTCCAGAGAAGTACAAAGCAATCAATGCTAGGAGAATTGAGAATTGACCTCCAACAACCTGAAGCCAAGATGGCGAACTCCACACACCTAGGTCAACAACCCAGAATAGCGCCATATAGCCGAGAAAGAAAATCCAGACTCCTGAGAGACGAATACCCTTGGTCTTTGCAGAACCTAACTCAGTCCAGATTAGGAATAGGCATGTACCGAATATGAAACCTTCAACTGTACGTTCTGCTATCAATAGAGGGATTCCGTTAAACGCTACCCAGAATGTCGAGATGTCACCGGGATCTGCATAGCCATAGAAAACTGAACCGAAGATGACCAGAAATCCAACAAGTAACACAGAAACACTGAAACTTGTTTTTCTCCCACGAATATCAGATAGAATTCCTGATACAAAAACACCCAAAGCTAGAAAGAGAACCTGATAAGATCCAAGTCCAGAGTACTGAGCCAACGACTCGTAAGATGGAGTCAAACTGAATCCTGCTGCTAATTCCATCTTCGTTGAGAAGTACCAGAGGATATGGGCTGCAAGGAGAGCGACCATGGGAGTGAAATAACGCATCACATGACCGCGTACTGCTAACGGGACTTGACTCTGTTTCCATGGTTTCAATGCAAAGGTTACCAGTATTCCAACTAGAGCAACTAGTACAGGTATCGGTACGTCAAGCAGATAGAGTGAGAAACCAAGGTC
>JAEOST010000721.1 GCA_016840245.1 Candidatus Thorarchaeota archaeon | reverse complement strand
TGCAGTAATGCAGGTCGCTGAAGAAGTCGATGGCACATTTGTTGCAGATATTGAAATGATTGAGATAATCAAGAAGCAGGGCAAGAGCCTCACCGAGACTGAGCTTGTTAAAGGGATGGTCATTGACAAGGAGATTGTCCATGCAGCTATGCCACGATCTGTGGAAGGCGCAAAGATTGCTCTTGTTAATGCAGCTATTGAGATTGAGAAGACTGAGTTCGATGCTGAAATCAAGATTGACAGCCCTGATCAAATCAAGGCTTTCCTAGACGAGGAAGAGCGGATGCTCAAGACTATGGTCGACAAGATCATTGACTCTGGTGCAAATGTCCTTATCGCTCAGAAGGGAATTGATGATGTTGCTCAGCACTACCTTGCAAAGGCAGGAGTGTTGACAATCCGCAGGGCAAAGAAGAGCACCCTAGAGAAGTTGGCTAAGGCCACTGGTGCACAGATTGCTACTAGCATGGATGAATTAGCACCTGAGTACCTAGGTGTCGCAGGCATTGTCGAAGAAGTCAAGATTGCTGACGATAAACTCGTATACGTCAGAGACTGCAAGGACCCCAAGGCTGTATCAATAGTCATTCGTGGTGGTACCGAACACGTCGTTGATGAGGCTGACCGCGCACTCCATGATGCACTCTGCGTTGTGAGGAATGTGATTGAGGATGGTACCTACGTTGCTGGTGGCGGCTCTACCGAGATTGAGATTGCCAAGCGTCTTGAGACCTATGCTGAAAAGGTCAAGGGTCGCGAGCAGCTTGCTATCGAGGCATTTGCCGAGGCACTTAGAATCATACCCAAGGTTCTAGCTGAGAACGGGGGTCATGATCCAATTGACATTCTAGCTGAGCTCAAGAAAGGTCACTCAAGCGAGACCGGCACCTGGATTGGTGTTGATGTCGCAAAGGGCAAGGCCTCTGACATGCTCAAGCAGGGTGTTATCGAACCAGCTCGTGTGAAGCGTCAGGCCATTCTGGCTGCAGCGGAGGCTGCTCAGATGATCTTACGTATCGACGATGTCATTGCTGCCAAGGCTGGCGCCGGAATGCCCCCAGGTGGAGACATGGGTGGTATGGGTGGTATGCCTGGTGGAATGGGCGGAATGCCCGGTATGATGTAATATCTGAAAAAACAAAGGAGCCAATAGGCTCCTCTTCTATTCTTTTTTTGAGGTTTCCATTTGGCAAGACGGCTCTTGATTGTAGGTATGAGTTCCTACGACTCTGGGAAGACTCAGTTTGCTAGACAACTTGTCAACAACTTTTCCAAAGCCAATGTCGATGTTGAGTACTTCAAGCCAGTCAGTGCTCATAATCATTGGTTCAAAAACGATCACACTCAGAGATGTCTTCAGGAGAAGATACTCCATTCTTATGATGCAGCTGTAGTCAGAGATGCGTACTCATCGAAGATTCCAATAACTCTTGCAAATCCAATTCATAGACTATTAGCTCCTGTAAGACTAACCATGCCATCTGACCTCGAGTATCATACTTTGGCCTTAGGTGGATGGGATTCTATGATAACCATAGAGAGACTGACACAGTCAATCGAAGGAACACCAAGGTCTGTGTCACTAGTAGCCGAGAAGATGATAAAATCTAGTAGAGTGTACTTGACACAAAAAGAGATGCAAATTCTCACAACTGATACCGAGACAGTCCCCATTGACAGTGCAGAGGAACTCCGGTCATTTGAGAGCGATAACTTTGAGTCATACGTTCAGAGCTGTTTTGACTTTGTTAAGAGGCAGTCGGAAGTAGTTCTGATTGAATCTTTCAACGATGCGGTCTGGCCATGGGAAGGTCTTGACTATGTAGATTCTTTATTTGTAGTAGGACCCGGACATGTATTTGAATACGACCCGGTGAGAGTAAAGAAAGCTGTATCGCTACTTCATAAGCCAATTCGCTTAATTCGGGATCTTGCATTTAGATGGATTAGTGAATATGTTAAACCACTCAGAAGAGTTGAATTAGAGCCCAATATTGGACTCGATGATGATGAACTAAGTCGAATTCTGAATGGGACATAAGCAGGAAAGTGTAATTAAGGCTTCATGCAGGAAAAGTCAGCGGACGTGTGTTGTATGAATGACGAAATGACCTGGGACCTCATCATAGTTGGTGGTGGACCTGGAGGGATGACTGCAGCCATCTATGGAGCACGCTATGGTCTTCGCACATTGTTACTTGAATCTCGCGTGCTGGGTGGTGCGCAGGCAACAAGTCCGGGTATTGAGAACTACCCTGGATTCAATTTCATTATAGGCATCGAACTAGCAAACAAGATGAAAGAGCAAGTCAAAAAGAGCGGTGCAACAATAAAGGAGATAACTGAAGTCAAGAGTATCAACAAAGATGAGGAAAGTGGGGACTTCCTTCTCGATACACGCCGTGGAGTATACAGAGCACCAGCCTTGATTCTGGCTACTGGTGGTGGCCATAGGAAACTTGGGGTACCAGGTGAAGAGGTTCTCACAGGAAGGGGTGTTTCATTTTGTGCAACGTGCGATGGTCCATTATTTAGAGAAAAGACAGTAGCAGTCATTGGTGGTGGAAATACAGCAGTGACAGAGGCTCTGTATCTCTCTGAGATCACACAGAAAGTTTACCTCATCCATAGACGTGATGAGCTAAGAGCAGAACATGCAATTCAAGAACTCATCCTAAACTCAGATGTAGAGATTGTCTGGAGCCACATCGTAACCGAGATGCGTGGCGATGATTTAGTCAGCTCAATCATTCTTGAATCGAAGAAGACTGGAGAGCAGAGAGAGCTTATTATTGATGGAGTTTTTGTGGCATTGGGTTCTGATCCTGAAAGCACACTAGCTAAGCAACTTGGGGTTGAAATCAATGACCGGGGTGAGATCATAATAGATGCTGAACAGAGAACAAACATACGTGGTGTTTTTGCAGCTGGAGACGTGGTTGTCGGAATGAAACAGATTGTAGTTGCAGTGGGTCATGGAGCAATTGCTGCAGATTCAGCTTACAAGTTTATCCGAGGCGTCGATAAAGGTCTAGCCAGAGGTTATGGATAGCATCGGTCTTAGCTAAATATTTAGTACAATCTTGAACGTGGGGAAATGTTAATAACCGCGCTTAAGTCCGAGCCAAACCACTCAGAGCATTACGCTCAGTGATATCAAAGAAACCCGGGATGACTCTATGAAGAAAGTCAAAGCTGCTGGTCTACTGATTGCCTTGGCACTTGTCGTATTGACACTAGTCGTACAACCCGTTTCAGCCAACCCAACCACAAGACAGCAATCGCTCAAAATGTATATTGATTCCAAGCATGATACCGTTGAGGGTGGGTATGTACTCGTTGATGGACAGGCATCTCGAGTGGAAGCTACATCAGCTGCACTTTATATCCTAGAGGAATTGACATATTTAAACGCTAGACCACCTATCATTAATTTAACACAGACGATGGACTTCACTTGGAAACTTGTTTGGAAGAGTGAGGGGACAGATCCTCCACGATTCGGTGGTTTCGGTAGAATTATTGGTGCTCTGGTAGACATTGAAGCTACATACTTTGGTGTGCGCCAGTTGGAAGTATTACTTGAGAATAATGATGTCACCAATTTCGCGGTTGCTCTAGAAAATTACGAAAGAGACTGGACATACAAATACATCAATGAAACTCAATCTGAATCAGGTGGATTCGGTGAAGAAGCAGGTGACACTCCTGAT
>JAEOST010000720.1 GCA_016840245.1 Candidatus Thorarchaeota archaeon | reverse complement strand
CTCTCAGAGATTCGGCCTGGAGTTTCTGAATTAACTGTGAGTACTCCGATGAGCTCAGAATCAAGTCCAATAATAGGATATGAAATGAATGAACGACTTTTGAATCGCTCGAGTCTATCCTTAAACTTGTCAATGAGTTCGAATTCTTCAATATTCGGTACGAACAGAGCTTGGCCTGTTCTTGCAACGTGACTGACAATCAATGATTCATCATCAATTTTAGCTGGTTTAATCAACTCAGTATCAGCTACCTTGTATCCATAGAGAGCTGTTGGCTTCAGTACGTCCCTTTCAAGATCATACAATCTCAATGAACCGCTATCAAAATCTAATCCCTCTATTAGACTGGCCAAAACATGATGGCATAAATCCGGAATCTCTATTTCTTGAACAGCCGCCTCAGCAATCATCTTGAAGGCATTAAGTTCTCTCTCCCGAACTAATTCACTCTGTTTTCGATCGGTCATATCGGTGAACGTCATATGGAACGCCCTTTCACCCTCGTACTCTACAAGTGACGATCTAACTTCAAGCCAGGCTATTTCTCCAGATTTCCGGATCCCTCTAGCCTCATAGGTATAATCACTCAAATCACTATCACTGCGTTGGGTCATGAGATTCTGAACCCATTGAAGGTCATCAGGATGAATAAGCTTGGGAAAATCTTCCGAGGTCATTGCCAGAATCTCATCTATCGTATAACCTAAAATCCGAGCTAGCTCAGGATTAGCATAGACTACTTTCATCCACGGAGGAATTGTAATAATTACTCCATGTCTTGACGCTTCAACCAGGGTTCTATGTTTGAGTTCACTCTTCCTTAATGCAATTTCCGCTTCAACTTGTTCACTGATATCAATCTCTACGATTTGAACCGCAGGTTTTCCATTATACTCTATTGATTTGATGAATCCATCCACCCACCTTATTGATCCATCCTCTCTGAGATATCTAAATCTGTGGCGCGGTACCAGCGGCACTCCTTGCTCGAGAAGATTGTTTCTTTCTTGTAACTCTGCTTTGTCATCGGGATGAACTTGAGCCCACATTTCATCTGGATGAAGAATAAGAACCTCTTCAACAGTCTTGTTCAAGGTCCCCGCAAAAGCAGGATTTACATACACATACCTACTATCCTGCAATATTGCAAAGCCCTGAATTGAATCCTCAACCAGACCACGGTACCTTTCAGTACTTTCTTCTAAAGCCAATTTAGCTCTTTGATGTTCAACCGAGTTTGTAATGATGTGTGCTAGTTCTGCATAGTGTACACTTGGCGGACCTTCTTTCTTGATATAATGTGTGGCACCTAAGTTGAGTGCACTAATGGCAACTTCTTCCCGACCTCTACCTGTCCACATTATGAATGGAATCTCACTATCAAACTCTCTGACTTGCTGTAAAAGCTCGAGACCGTCCATCCCGGGCATCTGATAATCAGAGACAATAATATCGAAGGAACTCTCTTTTAATGCAACTAACGCAAACTTTGCTGAACTGATCAGAGTGGTTTCAATATCTGAGTACTCACGTTGCAAGAACTTTTGCGCAATCTCTAAGGTTGCTATATCATCATCAACCAGAAGGACGGATATGGTCATGAATATCACTTCGATGGGTATGGTAAATTCAGGTTCATCTATAATGAACCACGGTCCGAAACAAATGCCTATTATTTCCTATTAAGAGGTTTTCTGGGTTGTTTAATCCCCCTTCAAAAGCTATATCTTTGTCAAAATATTATAGGCAGACGCACCACATAGTATTTCCACCATAGGAGATTGTGATATTGAAATCAGCCACTATCTATACTGCTCCTGAATGCCCTCATTCAAAGAAAATCAAGGACTTTCTGAAAGAGAGCGGAGTCAGTATAACCGAGAAGTGTATTCTAACCAATCCTGAGGTTCTTACTGAGCTGAAAGAGACTACAGGAAATATGGCGATTCCTGTAACCATCATTGAAGAGGATGTCTTTATTGGATTCAGTAGAAGAATTGAGCGAAGACTGAAGCGGAAGGTGGGTGGTTAACATGTACGATATGGTTGTCATAGGTGCTGGGGTTACTGGATATGGAGCTGCCATGTATGGTGCTCGACTTGACATGACATGTGCTGTCATCGGAGACGTTGAGGGTGGAACAATAACACTCACGGATGATGTTGCCAATTATCCTGGGTTCAAACAACTCACTGGAAAGGAACTTGCTGATAATTTAAAGGAACATGCTCTGGATTATCCCGTCCATATAGAGACCGGAACTGTTGTTGATGTATTCAAAGATAGTCAGGGTTTCTTCTATGTGGTGACTGAGGATCGAACGTACTTAGCTAAGACTGTTCTCTTTGCCACAGGTATGAAGGAACGTGAGCTCGAGGTTCCTGGACATGACGAGCTTCGGAACAAGGGTGTGAGTTACTGTGCTCTTTGTGATGCACCCATCTTCAAGGACAAGGTCGTTGCAGTTATTGGTGGGAGTGATAGTGCTGCAAAGGAGGCTCTTCTTCTAGCGAAATATTGTTCAAAGGTTTACATTATCTACCGACGTGAAAAGATAAGGCCTGAGCCAATCAATGGACGACGAGTTGAGAAGGAATCAAAGATAGAGGTCATCACAGAAACCAATGTCACAGAGATAGTCGGAACTGACAAAGTCACTGGAGTGAAGCTAGACCGACCACATAATGGGTCAGACACTCTAGCCATGGACGGAATTTTTATTGCGATTGGAGGTATCCCATACTCTCAGATTGCACAGAAACTTGGTGTTGAAGTGAACGAGAAGGGTGAGATCAAGATTGATAGATCTAGCCAAACTAACGTTACTGCTGTCTATGCAGCAGGTGATGTAGTTGATTCCGAGTTTAAGCAGGCAATCACTGGAGTTGCCGAGGGTGTTCATGCAGCCTATCAGGCATACACGTATGTCAATGAGACCGAGTTTGTGTTCACCTGTCAACAAGACGAGTAATGCTATCCATTACTCTGCCTTTAGTGCAATACTCCACGGATAGAGTTCTGCATGGAATATACCTGCTTGAACTGCTGGATCGCTCTTCATTATCTCTATAGCTTCATCATGAGTATTGACATTGATAATAACGAGTCCAATTAACACATCCGAGAACCTGCCTGCCATCACAAGAATTCCATCTGCCAGTAATTTCTGAAGATGTGTGAAATGCTCAGAGACCTTCTTCTCTGTTTCTGGTTCTCCATATTTCGGGGCAGGTCGTAGCATTATTACAAATGATTGTTTGCTCATTTTTCGTATCACCCTTTCAGAGAATCTGGTTGTAGCAAATCTTGTTTCACACTTGAATGTGTTCATACTTATATGGCTTCGAGTGAACATTTGAGAGATTGAAAGGTCTAATATCGCGGTTGAGATGACTCTGCAGGGAAATGTAAACCTAGTGCCATCTTACGCCATAGACTCGGTAGGTTTGAATAATGAGGACGAGAAATGCAGCTTTGGTTCTCCTTGCACTTTTGATTCTGTGTACACCACTATTGAGTACACCATCAAGTCCAGTAAAATCTGAAGTGATTCGTGAACCAATTTTGGAAAAAATGGAGAAATCCGAACTCGAAATGGATCGACGGGACAACCATCCGATCGATATACTTGTTTATGTTGAGTATACAGATGTAACACCTGGACCCGAAAATGAGTTTCGCAATACAATGAATTCAATTGATGAGACCTATGGAACAGATTATCATTACCAAAATCTCACTGATTACACACAACTAAACGGTAGTGTACTTTCTGAGTATGATGTCTTTCTAATTGTAGAGCAGGAATTATCAACGGATGAAATAATGTACAATGTTAGCATGGCATGGGTAGGATTCCTGCCAGATTGGGTAGCCCAGGGAGGAATAGTCATTCTCATGCCATTTGAATACACTAATGCGTATAGTGCGCATATCTACAACAATACTGGATTGATGGGACTCTACGAGAGTACATTAATCACTGGTTTTGGATCTTCTATTATTGATCAGAGTAATGCTCTTGCTCGTGGTGTAGATCAACATATCATATGCCCCGAGGGCACTCTTGGTTTCGAGATCAGTGATGCTACAACTGTAGTATCATTCAATGGGACACATGCCGTTGCAGCCCATCGAATCTATGGGTCTGGTCACGTTGTCCTTTTAGGATTTGATAACTTCGAAAGATACAGTAATGCAGATGCTCTGTTAGCAAATGCAATTCGATTGACCAAACACATTGTAGTTGATGATTCACATCAAAACGGGTTCGAAATTGATTCAGAACTGGGGAACTTCACTGATGACATTGTTTCTCAAGGGTTTGCAGTATCAAGCATGCACACCTTTAGTCCTGAACTACTTGGAGCTTGTGACATTCTGCTACTGCAGTTTGCTCAAGATCCTTATCCAAATGATCACCTTGACATCATTGAGCAGTTCGTTCGAGACGGTGGTGGACTATATGTCGGTACTGATGTTGGTGCTAGTGGTGACGACCTAGATCCAGTGATAGAACGATTTGGATTCTTCAGGAATGGTGTTCTTCTGAATGACTCTGATGACGCATTTGGGACTGACAACCAATTTGCTGTTGATAGTGATGGAATCAAACCACACTCTGCAACTCTTGGT
>JAEOST010000719.1 GCA_016840245.1 Candidatus Thorarchaeota archaeon | reverse complement strand
TAGACCTCTTGACACTCAGGACATGCAGTTGTAAGAACATGCGTACCATCTCCGCATTTTTCACACGTCACGTCAGTCTGTGCCATCTTTGGTGCGAGTGGGACATCCGGTTTCAGATCATTTACATGACCGCAGACATAGCAATAGTAGCGTAGATGTAGCTCTGGCATTTCATCACCCTATAATCAGTTAATGACGGTATACTTCATCTAATGCTAAAAGTATAGCTCTTACTTCTTCAGAATGTATATCAGTAGGTAGTACACATTGCAGAGTATGAACCAATCGGATACGGATGATTACACTCAGATATTCAATCAGATGAAGACGATGCCTTCATTGAGTGGTTCGTTCATTCGAGGTGACGACATACTCTGGAAGATTGGTGGTTCTCTTTTCGCCTTTATTCTGTTCTTCGTGTGGACATTTCAACTATTCAGTTATGTTCCAGAATCTACGACGACATATTATAGTCTTAGAGCTCTCATTGGTGTGTTCATCCTGATAACTGCACTAGGATACAATAATTTCGATGTTCCATTCATTTCCCAATCTAGTTCAGGTACTGAGCTGGTTCTAACAATTAGCCGTCCTGCAGAGTTATGGACATCGCTAGTTGATGCATTGACAGCAGCAGCAATAAGCATCGTTGCAACCGCATATATATTGAATAACACGCTTTCAGGCTATGTCCTGCTGGCATACATCATCGCCTTAATTTTAACCTTCATGTTCATTCCAGTTCTACCAATGGTGGCTCATGATTCGGATATGCCATTTTTGAAGACTACAATTCTCATATCAATTGCTACAGATACAATGTCAGTAACAGAGTTAGAAATTTTGCCGCACACACTGGAACGAAAATGGGAGAAAGCTATAACGAGTGGCAAGCTACAGAAATCCATTGTTGAGGACCTGATTGCATTCATTCCGAATCTCAAAATAGCACTGAAACCCACTGAGAATAGTTATGTTACCAATGACGTACTTCCCATTGAATAATCTTTGAGTAACGCTCAATCCCTCAGGACACGCAGGTTTCTTTGATAGAAGGCTGGGGACTTAGCGTACTCGTCAACATATTTTGAGATTGCTTGCGCAACTGGATCATCAGGCTCCAAGTCACGAATATACTTAGCTGGTACTCCAGCATAAATTTTGTAGGGTTCTGTCTCTGTCTTAGGATGCAACAATGCAGAATTGGCGATTAAGACTCCTTTTGCTACAGTGCTTCTCAGCATTAATACTGCTCCCATTCCAATTGCTGCATTATCATCTACAAGCATGGCATGAACCGATGCATTGTGCCCAATGTTGACACGCTTGCCAATCTTGGTTACGATTCCTGGCTCTGAGTGTATCACAGCACCATCTTGAACGTTTGATTCATCGCCAATCTCAATGGCACCTCTATCACCTCTGATTGAAGCCATGGGTGCTACGAAGACTCTCTCTCCAATTACTACATCTCCAATAACCGAAGCTTGGGGATGAATGTATGCGCTATCGGCGATCACAGGTATTTTGTCGCCCAATGCATAGACCGTCATTGTCAATCAATCCTTTCTTAGTACTCCAATGTAGAGCATCCTATCACCAATGTAGTGGTCTAGATGCCAACCAGCTTTGGTTGCTAGGTCTCCCATAAGTTCAGGACTAGCAAATAAGATATCCGACCAATCTCCAACAAGGTCTTTGTATCTCCTTCGCATCTTCCAGAGTCCTGGAGGATTCCCCATTTCCTCATTCCTTGCGTTATATTCAACATGAATTGGATTTTTCCAAGCCTCAGGATCTGTAGTTTCAGCTAGAATGACTCCATCTCTTGCTGTTATTCGATGCAACTCTTTCAACATCTCAACCACATAGTCTGGGTGACCTAAAATTCCAAACGTATTCCCGTAGAGGAGTATTGTATCAAATGAATTGTCATCAAATGTCATCTCTGCCGCTGACATTAATCTTGCATTCTGAAGACCCCTTAGTTTGCAGATATCTATGGCCTTGGGTGAGATGTCTATCCCTACAACGTCGTGTCCATTCTCCTGAACGTGGAGCGCTACTCTTCCACTACCACAACCAATGACCAGTGTTTTTCCTTTTACTTCGCTGATTGCTTCTCTTTGACATTCTGGCCAATCTTCAAATGGACAAAAAAACCAGGCACCCGGTTCTTCAGCAGAGAAACCATCTTCTCTCTCTATGATACTAACAGCATTGTTTCCACTATAAGCATCACTCATTACTTCTCCAATGACATCCACCATTGTCGAACTCACCTTTTCTTGAGAACTCCGACATAGTAATTACGCGGACCTAAAAATTCTACAAATTCCCAACCGGATTCTTTAGCCATATCTGCCATCATCTCAGGACTGACCATCAGTAGATTCCACCACCCACTTAACATTCCTTTGTACTGCATTCTGATTCTGACAAGACCCGGTGGCTTACCTGCTGCTTTGTTTCTTGCATGAAGCTCTAAATGTGCTGGTTCGTCAGTATCCTCAGGGTCTCTTGTAGCTGCCAGTATCACAGCATCATCCGATGTAATTCTATGAAAGGTTCTCAACATCTGAACGACCTTATCATACTCACCTAAAAGACCGAAATTGTTTCCATACGTGAGAATAGTGTCGAATGTTCCATCTGGAAAATCAAGTTCTCCTACTGACATGTATCGTGCATCTTTTACTCCGCGCTCACGAGCAACCTGAAGTGCTTCCTCTGAGATGTCTATTCCCACGACCTCATGACCTTTCTGCTGAAGGATCAGAGTAACTCGACCTGCTCCACAACCAACATCCAATACCCTCCCTTTTACTTTCGCAAGACCAAGCCTCTCTGATTCATGCCAATCATTAAACTCTGCAACATATTGTTTACCAGAGCTTGTGTGTGAGATATACCCGTCATCACGTTCAACGAGATGATCTGATGGTCTACCTTCAAAGGCATCTCTCATTATCTTTCCAAATATATCAGCCATATCGTTGACTACAAACAGGTTATGCAAAAACTGTTCGGTTGGTCTTAATTGAGGCAAAAAACATAAGCAACTAAAGCTTCGGAATATGAAGTTAGGAGGTCGCGCAATGAGCACGGACGATATACTTCCTGAATATCCATTTAGAGTCACTGTTTATGGAGGTAACAAGGAGGAGACCTTTACCTCAATTGAGAAACATCTTGGTATTCCAGAGGAATCGAATATCTACCATACATGGATCAACGTTTCAGCTATGAAACGTTTGAGATTTCTCTTCGTTGATGGTGTTGAGAGCGCTGGAGGAATTTTCGATGTGCTTGCACTCTTTGTAATCATAGCAGCAATCCTCGCAATATTCGTATTCTGGCAACTTGTTGTATTCTTCTTAATTATCGTAGTACTGACCCTATTCAGTGGTGGTGCTGCTCTAAAGTTTGTACGGGGTACATTCTTTGCGGCGCCAGTTGAGCAAGTTCGGTTTGAGGGAATTGATGACTTTGTCAAAGAAAATCTTGCACTAGGTCATTTTGTCCGCATAGAAAGTGAATCAACAGAGGCAGAACTCGGACCACTAGCTCACTCCTCATCAAGAGCAACATTTCTATTTCGTTTAGGAGTCTTCCAATCTTTGGTTGTAGGGACAATTGTTCTGATTGTTGAGGTTCTGTACAGGTTCTTGCTAGGTGTTTGGTTAGTTGATTTGGTAATTCTAGGCATCTTTGGTCTGGGATTTCTTATCGGAGCGCTAACCATGGATACTGGAGTTCTCTTACGATATCGCCTTGCACGAAAGGTACGAGCTCAGTAGAAATCAGATTACTTCGAATACGATTGCCCAGAACTCTCTCTCAGTGACACCCGTTCTGAGGTCACCTAGTCTGGACTTTATCTCATCAAATGATCCCTTAGTCTGAGACAGTTTGAGATCCTCATGGGACTTCTTCACCCTGTCCGTGATTTCTCTGACCTGCTCAGTACTTGCTTGCAGTCCACCCATCTTTAGCAAGTACTCCACAAAGTGTCGGCCCACAAATTTACCAAGATGAAACTCACGTCTTCTTCCAACAGTGATGGGACTGATTGGTTCATAGGTCATCGAGTGTGTGAGTTGACCATGAGAATGAATACCACTAGAGTGCCGAAATGCATTTCCACCAGAGATGGCCTTGTGTAATGGTAAGGGGATGACAAAGTGCCGTTCAACTAATCTTGAGAGTTGATAGAGCTTCTCGGTCTCAATACCTGTATCAACTCCATAGAGCTCCTCAAGACTCATGACAACTTCCTCAAAGGCTGCATTTCCAGCCCTTTCACCATAACCATTTACGCAGACATGGGGATACGTAGCACCTTCAGCCACAGCGGCGACTGTGTTCGCAACAGCAAGCCCAAAATCATTGTGACAATGAACTGCAATTGGTACTTTGTATTTTGATTTAACCCATAGCCGATCCTTGATTTCTCGCATAATATGAGTCATCACAAGAGGTCGAACAAATCCTACCGTATCCGCGACACAGATCTTGTCAGCTCCTGCATCAATAGCTGTCTTGTAAGCCTCACAGAGGAAATCCATGTTACTTCTTGTAGAGTCCTCAGCGATATAATCAATTATGAGACCATGCTCTTTTCCATATTCAACACATTGTTGGAGTCGCTCCAGCATCTCCTCTCGCGTCATTCTCAGTTGGTACTTTAGTCTAAAATCAGAAGTTGCTATGAAGATTGGAACCTCTTGAACATCGGCTTGAATACACGCATCGAGGTCTGCCTTCACTGCTCGTGCAGGGGCTGCAACTATAGCTTTGCTGAGCCCCTCTTTAGCAATTGTTGATACAATCTTCTTTTCGTGGTCAGAGACTGCTGGAAATCCAACTGCAACAATAGCTGTTCCTACATCATCAAGCATCTTGGCAATCTCGATCTTCTCGTCGAGAGTCAAGGCTACTCCAGGAGTCTGTTCTCCATCTCTCAGGGTCTCATCCCACATGTAGACCTTAGAAGGTAGATTCTTTGGTTTTGTACTACCTACCTTGTTATAGTTCACCGCGAGACCTGCTTTCTCAAGAGACTCCATCTAACGTCTTCTCCATGGGGACTCTGTATACTCAATCACTTGAATCGATACTTACCTGTTTCAGGTACCTTCTTCAAGTCTTCCTCTAGTTCTTTTACTTGACTCTCATATTCCTTTTGTGTTATCGCACCTTTCTCAAGCTGGGCCTTTGCTTTTCCAGTTTTGTGCTCAATACGTGAACGGGCTATATGAGCGAGTCGCAAAGAGAAATCTACAACTGCCTTGGAATCCGTCTTTTCACCAATACCATCGAGTAAAGGTTTCCAGCATATCTTCTCAATGTGAAGTGAAAACTCTAGACCCCTCTCAAGAACTCGATTCCAGAGTGGACAGGATTTTACATGGATTGTTGTCCCTTCTTGTTCAACACTCAAACCCATTGCCGTAAATATACTACTAGCAATCTCAGCTGCTCTCTCAGGACCGCTCCCTCCCATATTCTCCGTCAGCTCTGAACCCATCTGTTTGAAGCCACCTTCATATCCCTCATACATCGAGAGTGTTCCAGTATTCTCTCTGAGGCCCCACCAAAGTCCATCTAGGAATGCAACGAATCCTGTCGCGAGCAAATTACCCTCACTCATTTCTTACCCTCCTCAAAGGGATTGTCCCACCTATCCACATAAGTAACATCTTCTGGCATCATCCTTGGGGGTCCCTGTACCCTCTCATTGAGTGCATAGCCTATTGTGAGACAAAGAATTGGCATCCAGTGCGGATATGGTATCTTTAATTTCTCTGCAATTGCACCTACGTCATCAAAATGATCCAGCTGGACTGAGGAAACACATGTTCCTAATCCATATGATGCAGCAGTCAACGCCATGTTCTGCATCATCATAGCTCCAGCAATTACCGCATGTCTTGGTGATGACCAACCATATACCCCACCTGTACCTCTGAGTGTTTCCTGTGACTCACCTACATGAGTCTGGTCAACAGCTAGAACAAGCAGTACTGGAGCTCCATTTGTCTCTGCTTCACCCTTGATGTACTCGAATCGAGCACCAGTGATCAGAATATCGATTGTGCGTTCAAGGCTTGCTCTTGACTTGATATAGCCCAGCCTACGTTCCATCTCTTCCCTTGGTGTTGCGCGGCCAAAGAGCAGAATAGTTCTGTCCACTGCAATTTGTCCTATGAATTTCTGAATCTCCTTATCACGGACGATGATAATGCGCCATGGTTGTTGATTCTCAGCGCTGGGTGCGTATACACCTGCTTCAATAATTTTGTAAATCAGCTCATCAGACACATCTTTCGAACTATCGTAGTCTCGGATTGCCCTTCGAGCTTTAATCATCTTGACGGTCTCATTATCCTCCAAGATCAAAACCTCCAATCAATGCAGGCTTGACCAAAAAGTTCCCTCTTAAGTAGCTAACCCATAGCTCAAGAACTAAAGTTAGCATCTCTACAAAATACACACACAGATTGAAACTAAAGCATTGATAATGGTTTATTTCTCTAAAAACATGTAATAGACTGGTTGAAGAGTAGACTCCCTCGAATTCACGCGGGAATCTAATCTTTTACCAAGAAATTTCTGCTAGAACAGTGGTGCGTCGCGTCCCTCATATTTCACATGGAAACCAGTGTCTAGATTGACGCTCTCCTTGAGGATAACATTTCCTGCAACAAGACGTTGAATCTGGTTGGTACCTTCATAGATCTGTAGAAGTTTAGCGTCACGCATCAGCTTCTCCACTGGATACTCACTAAGGTACCCATAACCTCCCATTATTTGGATTGCATCAACAGCATTCTGCATAGCAGCATCGGATGCCACAAATTTAGCATATGCTGAGTCCTTTGATACTGGCATGTTGTTATCGGCTAGCCATGCTGCGTACCTAGTTAGCAACCTTGCGGAAGCGGTACGTGCACCCATGTCAGCCAACATGAACCCTATTCCTTGGAACTTTCCAATGGGTTGACCAAATTGGTGTCGGATATTGGCGAATTTAGCAGCCTCGTCTACAGCTCTCTGTGCAACACCTGTTGCAATAGCCGCAATACCTGCTCTTGTCTTGTCAAGAGTCATCATGGCTATCTTGAACCCATCGCCCTCTTTTCCAACTAGACAGTCTCTAGGAACTCGTACATCCTCAAAGATGACTTCACTCTGAACAGAGTTCAGTTGCCCTACTTTGTTCTCAATAAGACCAATCTTCACTCCCTTACTCTTTGGAACCATGAATACAGAGAGTCCTTTGTGTTTGAGGTCTGGTTGAGTTGAAGCAAATACCGTGAACAGTGATGCTTGTGGTGCATTGGTGATAAAACACTTCACACCATTAATGACATACTCTTCGCCATCACGAACTGCTCGTGTCGATACAGCTGCTGCATCAGATCCTGCCTTTCGCTCTGTAAGGCTGAAGGCACCAAACTTGGCTTCTTTTCCTGTTATTAATGGCTCCACATATTTCTTGAGCTGCTCAGTGGTGGCTCCAATTACTAGTGGAGTGAAAGCCAAGTTGTTGCACATGATTGATGTCGCTAATCCAGCGCATCCATATCCTGTAGCTTCAGAAACAAAAGTTTCAGCTAGAAGTGATAGTCCCGGTCCTCCTGCTTCCTTTGGAATATGGAGGTTCAATAGACCCGCTTCATAGGCCTTTTGTACAACTTCTTTTGGGAACTCGTTCTTCTTCTCAAGCTCAAGGGCTCGAGGAGTAATGTGTTCCTTGGTGAACTCGCGCGCACGATCAAAAAGCTTCTGATCTTTTTCGGATAGTGAGAAATCCATAGTCGTCACTCGGCACTGAAATCATCTGGTCCTGCACTTATACCTTTGGAGTAAGGAAACTTGCTACCAACAACACACTTTATATCATACTAATTTTTGGAGCTGCTGTTAATCATGAGGTGAGACCACCAAATTGCCATTAAAGAATTCAAA
This sequence comes from Candidatus Thorarchaeota archaeon, assembly GCA_016840245.1. The sequence continues at coordinate 3,074 of JAEOST010000719.1, read as the reverse complement.
CATTGTGAGCGCGGCTCAAACCAAATTCGGGGCACTTGAAGGAGTGACGCTCAGAGAAATGTTTTCAGAAGCTGTGGATAAAGCCACAGTTGATGCTGGAATTCCCAAATCGGACATTCAAGCAGCATTCATTGGAACCTTCGTACCAGAGATGCTTGTGCATCAGGGTCATACTGCACCTCTGTTGCTTGATTACGCGGGTATGAAAGGACTTCCTGCAACGAGGCATGAAGCTGCCTGTGCTTCGGGTGCTACAGCTCTGCGAGCTGGAGTAATGGCAATCGAGTCAGGCATGTATGACACCGTGTTGGTTGCGGGCGCAGAAAAGATGACCTCCGTTTCGACTAACAAGGCTACTGAAGCTTTAGCAGCAGCTGCTGATGATGAGTTTGAGTCAGGACTTGGACTTACATTCCCTGGTGTATTTGCCATTGCAGCAGTTGCGCACATGCAGAAATATGGAACAACTGAGGAGGATATGGCACGTGTTGCAGTGAAGGCACATAAGAATGCCACAACAAATCCTCTTGCTCAATTTCAGAAAGAGATTTCACTTGAAAAGGCAATGATGCCACGTTACATTGCATGGCCGCTCAAGCTGTTCGACTGTTCACCTATTTCAGATGGCGCTGCAGCAATAGTACTGACCTCCACTGAAAAAGCAAAACAGTACACTGACTTACCAGTGAAAGTTATTGGCTCAGGACAGGCTTCAGCATCAATGAACTTGTGTGATCGAGACCAACTAACATCGTTTGAAGCTTCTGTCAATGCTAGTCAGGCTGCGTATAAGATGGCTGGATTGACTGCAAAGGACATGGACTTTGCAGTGGTTCATGATTGTTTTACGATTGCTGAGATCATCGCAAGTGAGGATATCGGGTTCTTTAAACCTGGAGAGGGTGCAAAGGCTGTTCGTGATGGTGTCACTGCACTTGATGGTGATAAGCCTATTAATCCAATGGGTGGTCTAAAGGCTGTTGGGCATCCTGTAGGTGCTACCGGTGTCAAGCAAGCAGTTGTTGTTTATCGGGAATTAATTGGTGATGCAGGAGCCAACCAAGTTTCCAATCACGATACTGCGATAGTGCATAATTTTGGTGGAACTGGTGCATCGTGTGTTGTCAATATCATGAGGAGGGCTGATGTATGAGTGAAAAACCAACAATTGAACAATACAAGCAGAACATAGAAAATGAGAATTTCAGAGCCTTCAAGTGTGTTGAATGTGGTGCTGTCATTGCACCTCCAGTTGGTACATGTTACTCTTGTGGTAGCAATAAGATGAAGTGGACTGATGTCAGCGGGAAAGGCATGTTAGTTTCTTTCACAGTGATTCACATTGCTCCTGATGAGTTCCATGAAGAGGCCCCCTACTACATTGGAATAGTTGAGCTTACTGAAGGTACCAGAGTTACTGCTAGACTCTCTGGATTTGATCCACTCAAACCTGAAGAAGTATCACTGGGTCAAGCAATGAAACTGGGTTATGAGAAAGGAACGTCTGGACACACTTATCTTTGCTTTAATCCTGCATAACCTAATTCGTGATGAGGTCCTAAGAACAATATGGGACCTCACTCACAATCTAACTTGTAATTGTAAGACGACAACCGTTGTTTTCGTGTTTCAACCTTCTATACACATATTAGATGCTCTAACTCGATTAGATGCATTATTGGAGTTGGTATTGAATGGATGAGTCCTTAACACCAGAACGCAAACTTCGACGGGAGTCCATCAAAGGATTGGTTCGGTTCACAATTGCTGATTCATTTGATACAGAACTTGTGGAGGATATAGTTGCAGCAGCACCAGAAGCTCAGGTATTAACCATTGAAATTCTTGAGGGTACAATTTTCGACCTCTCGCTTCTTAGAGACCTGAAGGGTCTGTTGCTACTCAAAATCACGGAGGGCACCCTTCTTCAACAAATCAAACTTGACGGGATACAAGAATTTGAATTCCTGATTGGGATTGAAATCAATGTTAATTCCGAAACAAGTATTGAGGAACTGGACCTAACACCACTTACAAGTCATCCTGAACTTTACACTGTTACTATTGCATGCCCATTAAAGAACCTGAAGGGTCTTGATGTACTCAGAACGCTTCCAAAATTTGGATCTTTAGGAATATATTCATTGGATATGTCCGAACTAGACCTCAGTGTTCTCTCTGGATGCAAGAATCTAACGAGTATCTACCTAGGAGATATTGGTCCTGAAACTCCAACTAAACCATATTGCATCACGCTTCCTCGTGACATTCCTCTCAAGGTATTTGAAATCACATCATGCTATAGCGCTGATTTAGTGCTCGAAATCGACTTCTCACTGATGCAGGATCTCACAGCTATGGATAGAGTAGCCCTAATAGATTGCAATTTGACCTCATTTGATCTCAATGTTCTAAGACCATTGACAAGGATAGGTAGTATCGATCTATCAGAGAATAGGATTAGCCATCTAGATATTACACCGATACTTGAGAAACCAATGTTTACTGAACAAACATTGGGAGAATCCCCATTTGTTTTAGATGCAAATGTCATCATTCAGATAGACAAGAAAATGAAACCAGAGCTTCCAAGGATACTGAAACAATCTGATACGGTAATTGATGTTCATGATGGTGAATTTGCAATAGAACCTGAATTTGGTCACCAATGGTTGCAGAAATTACTTGACAGTCACACGATAGAATGGATATAATGGATATATATCATGGAGTCAAGATAGCAACTGGGAGTTACTCTCCATGGTTGAGAAGAAATATTCTGACGAACTTCGAGTACACGTGCAACCATCTCAGATGAGCTTCAATCATGTTGATTCATCACTACAAGCTGAGTTTGACCATGCACTTCTGATGAAACATCTACCTCCAACTTCTGGAGTTACTTCCGCCGACCGTGTACTATTGGAGAGTCTTGGTAATGTTCTACCTGAAAGCACGAGAGAGTACCTCAAGGCGACTGAGTTTGTAGGAGTCTATGGTAGAGTAGTAAGAGGTGGATTAAGTGGAATGATCTGCCTTCAGTATCTCTATGTCTTTGACTATCAAGCAGTTCC
>JAEOST010000718.1 GCA_016840245.1 Candidatus Thorarchaeota archaeon | reverse complement strand
TGGAACAAGATACTCAACAAATAGACGTGCGACCTCAGTCTGGTTATAGTCACTTGAGCCTTTCATATCATTATATGCCTGATGATAGGTTGAATACATGTAGTCTAGCATAACCAAGATATGGTCACCACGCACCCACTCACCACTGGAAATGACTTTCTGTATAAGTGGTGCAAGGTCAGGGGACCTCTGACGGATTGTGGAATCTTCTGATGAAGCAGGAGTAGGGTCATACCATGAAGCAATAGTCCAATCTATGCTTGTATTGACCCATTGGTATCGGTCCTCCATATGGGGAGTTCCAGATGTGAAGTTCTCAATGGGTAGACCACTTGAGTTCAACCCAGAGACATAGACACGCATCCCAGGATTACCGTCTGAAGAAACCGGTTCAGTTTCTATCCAAGCAGATGTGATTACAGATCCTCCAAGAATATTGACAGGAAATTGGAAACCGGATTGGTAGGTGTATGCGTTTCCCCAATTGCCAGAACTCCAAATACCTACATTCAGTGCACCATCGTCGCCATATCCATTGAGATCAACACCAGTGGAGTCATCATCATATGCGTCCCTGTTTGAGTCATCTGGAACACTAGGATAGATACTTCCGCTTGTCGCTCCTACTACTGCAGTTCCATTAACCTTCAATCCAATCTGTTCTGGGTAGGGACGTACCTCAACATTAAGCTCAATGTCATCAACATAGACAAATGCATTTCTAATGTCAAATTGAGTTCCATCTAGGTCAGTGGTCAGACCTACCTCAATCAATTCAGAAGTAGGAACCTGCACTGAGGATATTACACTTGAGGGAATATTCACTGTTGCCTGAAGCCAAGTGTTAGTAGTGTCACCTGATTCAAAGACATGCAGTTCACTCTCATATGAACCAAATTTCACGTAGAGATGGACTTGGTCATTGAGGGTAGAAGTGGCTGCAACATTGTATCTCAGAGATATCTCAGCAGAGTAAATCTCTCTATATGGAATTGAAACCATCTGACTAAGTGAAACATGATCGGTAGGTGATACTGTATTACCTGAAACCCATTGTGAGGAGAATCGGAAACCCATGGTACTCTGGTATCCATTACCACCATAATTTCGAAATTGCCATATATTGAAGTGAGGGTGTTGGGAGCCAAATACTTCGCTCTTTGAAAAGGTCCAGAAGTCTGGAATTACTACAGTGTTGTCATTTTGACTTGCGGAAGTTGTGACTATGAGCTTCTCGTCGTGATAGTTATTCCAGTTGTAGTTGCGGACATCATTCGTATCGATAGTTAGTCCGTCCACGGTCGCCTGAAGATCCGAGCCGGTCCAACCATCCAGCAATGTGATTGTCGATGTCCCATAATTGGATGAGTCGATGGTGCCTGAACCATCTGTAGAACTCACCGTCCCGATATTTATGACATCGAGGGGGGCGGCAGTTCCTGAGAGAGACTGGTCCTCCGACATCTCATAGGGATTATCAGTAGAATCCCTTTGGCTTGAAACTGTTTTTCCTGATTGAGCAGGGAAATTAACAGTAGGTAGTAGAAATAGAATTACAAATGTTATAGCGATTAGACTAGTCTTTCTCATACGATTCGCCTCTCTAGATTTGTCAGGCAACTGTGGTTAACCAACCGTATAGTCGATATTTCTGTCAGTTCGCTGGACATATGAAAGAATCGTTGTACATCACGATTCTATGATTTGACAAGCCACTCGTTTTTTCGAGAAGAACAGTGTACTGTGAGAAACTAAGAGGAAGGCAGGTTGAAGGCCCTCTCACTCTAGTCTCGTCGAAATATCACCGACTCCTTCGCTTGTCTAGCAACATATGGTCTGCGAACCAAGTGAGCTGGAGACTAAACCACTCATATATTTACGTCGTGTGAATCCGCGGAGACTTCTACTAGTGTTTTTAAGAAAAAAAGCAATTTAGGATTTATTCTTTATATAATCGCGGTAGCCCTGAATGTTGTATCCAAGTCGGTCCTTCATGTCAATGAGTAAGTCATGTAAGTTGCTGGACTGTAAATCCCTCGGATGAAGTGCTATCTGCATCGCGCCACCAATCTCAAGTTCGAATAAAGAGTTGACAATAGTGGTCTTACCTTCACCTTGACTCACAATTGGATCTGCAGTCGTCAGGGTCAAGTTTTCCTCAAAGCAGTAGATATTGGCACCAATGGCACAAAATCCGAAACCCAATTTCTTGGCTGCAGTCTTCACCTTCTGTGGAGATTCCCACAAAGGAGGTATAAATCCAAATGGTTTCACACCTATCGACTTCTGAATTGACTGAATTCCTCTCTTAAGCCGGGACAGAATCTGCTCAGAGGTCATCCTCTTGAATTCACTGAGATGTCCGGATTTAGCCTGGTGAGAGAACCCATGCATCGAAATCTCGATTCCGAGAGATTGCAGGTAATTGGCAAAGACCTCATGTTTCTCAAAACTAGCTGCACCCTTCATCTGGTACCTAGGTGTAACTAACAGAGTGTAGCTTGTAAAACCCAAGTCATCCAAGACATCAATTGCACTGACAACCTCGTCCTCGAATACTGGACTTACATCGTGCAAAGAAAGCAAGCACGTCATGTCCTTGACAGGTTCACCCTTCGGACTCAAGTCAGTTTCCCACCCCTCTATCTTGACCCAAGATATATCCGCACATATGCTTCAAGTCGAATCTGAATTAGATGTTCTTATTCCACTGCTTGTATGCTAAATCGATGTCCTTGTCAGTTATGGTCTTCCTACCAGTATGTTCAGTAATCTCAAAGGCCCTTCGAGCAAGGAACTCCCCAACTTCTTCTAATATCTGAGCCAGGCGTTCAGCTCCCTTGTCACTTACACGCCCAGCACCCACTTTTCTGATGAGACGGTCAATTGGTGCAACTGGAATAATTCGGTCTTTTCTTGAACGTGGCAACTGTGTTATCGCTCCTTATTTGACCATAATAGGCCCTTACGAGGTCTTTTTGGAAACATTTAGCATTTAAAGGCTTGTAAGTACGCGAAAAGTTAATCCAAAAGTCTAGGATTGGCGCGGTTTATTTTGCCCCTTTTCGAAGGATGATGATACGAGCAGCGTCAACTTCTTGTTTTAGAATATCAAAATTCATCTTCTCTTCAGCTGCCTCAATCGTATCAATATCAGCTTGTACGGCTGGATACTTCGGAGCAAGGGTGCAACACTTCGGGGCACCAGTTGCATATTTGTAAGTACCAACCTTGCGAGCGAGAGCAGTAATGTCATCCTTGTCGTCACCTGCTAGAGGTCTCAGGATTGGGAAGTCCTGTACAACACCATCAATCACCTTCAGATTCGCAGTGGTCTGTGAAGCCTGTTCTCCAATTATCTCACCTGTTACAATTGCATGAGCATCTTCTCTAATGGCTACTTCACGAGCGAGCCTCATCATATTCCTCTTACAGAAGATACAGGTTGACTTCACTGGTCCGTGTTCTAGTGCCTCGTCAAGGTCAGGTCCATGAGGTACAATGTAGAGTCGCACCTCATGATTGTAGATATAGTC
>JAEOST010000717.1 GCA_016840245.1 Candidatus Thorarchaeota archaeon | reverse complement strand
GGGCTAGCGCAGACCAAACCTGTGATTGGAAATTCAGGACAGAATCTCAAACGTACCAAGCAAGTGCTAGATGACGCAAGCCGTGAAGATATTGATGTCTTGGTTTTTCCAGAGCTGGCAAATTCGGGGTATGTCTTTGAGAGTCCTACTGAGGTGCAGGATGGCTCTGAACCTATACCTGACGGTCCCTACTGTGCCGCATTAAAATCATGGTCTGAGACCGGTGGTCTTGTTGTGGCTGGTCTATGCGAAGCATCTCCAGAGGGATTCTATAACTCTGCAGTAGTCTTTGCCAATGGCGAGTATGAAATCACCTATCGAAAGATACACCTGTTCAATAGGGAGATTGAGTGGTTCTTGCCCGGTAGACAAGAACCTCCAGTGATTCTGCATAAGGGAAATAGGTATGGAGTTATGGTGTGTTTCGATTGGGCTTTCCCTGAAGCAGCACGAGTACTTGCTCTGAAGGGGACTCAGGTAATTTTACATCCGTCCAATCTAGTCTTACCCTACTGCCAGAATGCTATGGTCACTCGATCAATTGAGAACAGGGTCTTTACAGCAACTGCTAATCGGATAGGCGAGGAACGAGGTGTTGCATTCTCAGGAGCCTCTCAGGTTACTAGTCCGAAGGGTGAAATCCTGTTCAGGTTGTCTGAAACTTCTGAAGAGCTACACTGGGTGAACATCGAACCTACAGATGCTGACAATAAGATGATAACTGAGCGAAATCATGTGCTCGGAGACCGTAGAACCGAATTGTACCGAAGACTGATCTAATTATCCTGTTTTGTTTGGAGCTTTGCTTCTCCATTCTGAGACCGGATATTTCTCTGCATTTTTCTTCATCTTGTCGATGATTGCTTTCATTGGATCTATCCCTGTTTTATCTGCAAGTCGAAGTAGATAGACCAGACTATCTGCAATCTCATCAGCTAATGCTGAACGAAATGTATCGTTATCCAGGTCTCTTTCAATCTCAGCATCAGTTCGCCATTGGAATAATTCAAGGAGTTCTGCCACCTCAATAGAAGCAGAAATTGCTAACGCTACTGGTCTATGATATTGCTCCCAGTCTCGCTCTGCGATGAACTCGCGAATGAGTGACATGAGACTTTCTAGACTCTTCTCTGTCACTCAGTTCACCTGTGTTCTATCCTACTCTCTCTGCATCGTACGTTGAATGAGCCAGAGGCTGTAGATACAAAACAGGATTATGATTCCTACGCCCATTATTGCTGGACCCGCCTCAACAGGGCTGGCTGTGTAATCTATTGGTAGGAATGTTGTGTTGAAGGCAATCCAGCTGAGAGCATCACCTGCACCAACAATAAAACAAGCCCAAATTACGATGATGTTAGTTGGACCACCATAGCGTAACAAAGACTTTACTGGAGTATTCCAGATTCCAAGAGCAAAGAATGTTCCTACAAGTGTAAGAATCAGGAGAAGGTACACGCCAATAAGTAGGTAATTTGCAGGGAAGAATCGAACTTCGTATCCAACCCAACTACTCCATAAGTTTGGCGGGGTCAATAATACAATTGCAAAACCAGCAATGATGAGTGTTAGAACCAATGTGGGATACGGATCCGCAAGGAACTTCGCCATACGTCCAGTGCCTACGTCCTCAACTATTTCCCCATCGTCGCTGTAGATCTTATCATATTCATCTGCATCAGGGAAGGAGTCATCGCGTTCCTCAGTTTCCTCATATTCGTCTGCTTCGTGTGATTCCTCGTAGTAAGGCATCTATTGTTCCTCTTCCAAGTGCTGGCTTTTCGAGGATTCAAGCATGTTAAAACCCTTGTTGTCAATACGCCTTCTTCAATATTCAACGGTTATTCCACACAAAAACCGTTAATAACAGACCTCTCGGAGATTCAGGTATGTCAGTAGATGGCCAAACCTATGAGCAATGGCTTGAAGAAGCGAGGTTGCAAATCGTAAAGGGCCAGAATAAGAAGTCAATAGACGCTTATAGGAAAGCACTACAGGCAAATCCCGAGAGCTTGGATGCTTTGAATGAGATGGGTCTAGTACACATCAAAATTGGGGAACAGATTCAAGCAATTGTTGCCTTTGACATGGCAATCTCGATTAGACCTGATGATCCTCGAGCTCATTCTAACAAAGCTGAGGCGCATCTTACCATGGGTGCATATGAAGACGCCTTAGCTGTTGCTGAAGAAGGACTCAAACACATACCAACTGCCTCCAATTTATGGATCAAGAAGGCAAGGTCTCTTGAGAGTCAGTTGAAGATTGATGATGCAATATCTGCCTACAATGAAGCTCTAAAATATGACTCAAATGATCCCGAGACTTGGAAGGCTCTAGCGCTGTGTCTTGATGCTCAAGAAAAATGGGCTGAGGTCGCTCGAGCTTATAGAATTGCGGCAAGCCTACATCGAAAACGCGGTGAGGGTCGTGATGCGGAGAGTTGTGATAAGTTCGCAGTAATGGCTGAGCAGTCAGCATAGTTTGTATTTTTTAATTCGTAAAAAAGAAGAGAAATCCCCTCCAAAATGGAGGGGTTCCTGTATGACTAACGTCGTTTCTTACCAAGTAGACCAAGTAGTATGACTGCTATTGCAGCAATACCTATTGTGGCATAGAGTATGAGCTGGTCTGCTTGAGTCGCTTGAACCTCAACAATCACACTGTCAGTAGCAGAATTGCCACTTGTGTCATAGACTGTGATCATGATGGTGAAGGTGCCTGCTGGAAGATCATCAAGCTCCCACGTGATTGGATCGCCTTCCCAGTCACCTGTGCCTACAATAGACGAATCTCGGACAATGACATATTGTTCTGGATGTGCATCTGAGGCTGTCCAAGTGATATTGTGACCAGTAGTACCATGCTCAAATGTAACATCTACTGGATGGTCGATTATGGGATCAGTTGTATCAACGACCTGTACTCGAACCAAATCACTCTCTTCATCTCCAAGAGTATCATTGACTGTCACCTCATAGTTATAGAGTCCAAGACCAAATCCATCTACAGAGTAGACTATAGGCGACCCGTCCCAAGCTCCATCTTCAACTATTGTACCATTCATGGTGATTACGTACCAATCAGTGGCATTCTCAGATGTAGGGGTCCAAGTAATGCTATGACCAGTAGTTCCCTCTTCATAGACAATATCAGCTGGACTGTCAATTGATACACCCACTGGTTCGACAGTAACTGGCTCAAATGGTTCGTCTACAACATGAATGACCATTGGTAGGCTCATGTTCGTGAGTCCATTAGC
>JAEOST010000716.1 GCA_016840245.1 Candidatus Thorarchaeota archaeon | reverse complement strand
TATTGTTTCCAATGCATCTTTATCATATTCTACATTCTGACTTCCAAGGTGTTTGGATGCTATCTCACTCATGACATCATCTGTGAGATTTGGCAGAGTGACAGTCTGGAATCGTTCCCGCACTTCTAATGGAAGTCTTGACCATTCCTGTTCTCTGGCAGTTGTCACAACACCTCGTACATCCTTCCCTACAATTGCTCTGGTCAATTCACGTGTTTCTGGCAGGTCATCGCAGAATAGAACAACTCCATCTCGTTCATGAAGCTTTGATACATCCTTGGTGTCCCAGACAAGAGCAGTGTCTGTATCATCAGCAAGTTCCTTCCATATTGCGTACATTACAGTGGTCTTACCAGACCCAGGTCCTCCTAGAATGACGACATTCTCATTCTTCCTAGCGTGTTTTATCGCTGTGTTGATGACAGTTTTACGGCCATCATCAATTACCAGAACATCGTCGAGATAAGTTGGTAGACGCCAGACATTCATCACCCTGTCCTTAGTGTCTGGTATCTCATAGTAGGAAATCATTTCCCGAATAATACCCAATTCTTGTGCAATCACAGTGAGTTCTGACTTCATTGTACTGACAAACTGACCTGTATCAGGACTATGAGCACCAAGTTGGTTCATAGCAGTTGAAACATGAGTAGCAATACCGACTCCTCCCTCTCGGACTGCATCCTTAATAGCATCTTGGACCTCAGGCTCTTGAATGGCCTTCTTGAAGAAGTCCATCAGCATTTCTGGATTGATTTTCTCGTTGTTCTGCTTGTGGTCCACAATTGTACCTGCTACTGCTGCAAGCACAGTACTCCCGGTCACTACCATCGCGAAATTGGAAGCAACCGCTGTGGCAACCCCAAGAGCCTTCTTTGCTCGTGGGTGCTTCTCGAAATATCCTCGGATAGATTCTCTAAGGCCCAAGAGTTCCACATCCATTAACAATATACTGAACATGAGGTGCGACTAATGAGCTTGTTGGACAATAATATCGTATGTTGCTACTTCGAAAGCCTCATGTATATGCACGCGTTCACTAAGACTGCCATGTCGAAATTTGAGCTGCTCAAAGAAACCCTTCTTGGGAATATTGACGAGAAACTACCTCTCTCTATCTGGAAACATTATCCGGAAACTGACTGTACACCTGAAGGTCTTGCCAATGCTGAGATTGATTTCCATAAACAGTTTGACCATGACCTCCTAAAGATATCATTCCATGGACGATACCCTGTCATTGATTGGGGCTGCGTTGCTGTATATGATGGAGCAATATCTGGTTCAAGCACATGTGAGAGCTGTGTTGTAAAGACTGCAAGTGATTGGGAGGTCCTTGAGAAGGTTGATGTGAACTCAGGGGAGTTTGGTAAACAACTCCGTGCAGTAGAACTCATTCATAGATATGCACAGGATAAGGTCCCAACAATGGCTACTGTCTTTAGTGCACCAATGATTGCGGACAAGCTCTGTGAACGCACTTTTGTCGAGTATATTGAAGAAGCACCTGAAATCATGAAGATAGTCTTAGAGATGATAACAAACGTCATGATTGACTTTGGCAAGGCTGCAATCGAGGCTGGGTCTGATGGACTCTTTCTTGCCTCACAGCACTCAACATTTGCTTCAGTCACGGATGAGCAGTATCGTGAATTTGTACGTCCGTATGATCAGAAGTTAATATCACACTTGAGAGGGAATGCCAAATTCATTGTGATGCATCTGCATGCTAGGAATGAAGACGAAGATATCAGGTTTGACAAGATTGCCTCAATGCCTGGACTGGATGCAATCAATTGGGAAGACCAAAGCTCATCATTACCCCTGAAAGAAGGTAAGACACGGTCTCGAAAGACGGTGCTAGGAGGTATCGACCACAATGGTATATTCAGAACTGGTACTCCTGATGAGGCAAAGGAACAGGTCCTGGAAGCAGTACGTGAGGCAGGTCTCAAGAAACTCATGGTCGCACCCGGATGTGTAGTAACTGTAGATACTCCAGTTGAGAATATCCAGGCTGTTGTAGATGCTATCCAAGGTATAGTTCCATATTCCAATGAATGGAGCGAGTATGCTTGAAGAACCAACAGGTTGCACAGGCCCTGAAGGAAGTAGCAATTCTCATTCAGATTGAAGGTGAGGATAAGTTCAAGCCACGTGCATATCTGAGAGCAGTGAGGTCTGTGGCATCTCTTGGAGAGGATATAGAGGCTGTTGCAAGAAGAGGCGAACTCCTCAAGATTCCAGGTGTTGGAAAAGCAATTGCTGAAAAAATCGAGAAGTTCCTTGAAACAGGTACTTTTCCCCTTCTCGAGAGGATGCGTAAAAAGATTCCAGTCAAAGTCATGGAGATAGAAGCAATTCCTGGAGTTGGTCCAAAGACGATAAAACTAGTCTATGACCATCTCGGGGTCACTGATCTTGATTCATTAGAGAAGGCTGCTGATGATGGAAAGCTATCTGATCTTCCCGGCATGGGGAAGAAGACCCAGGATCAAATCATTGAAGGAATCAAACTTGTAAGATCTGGGCTTGGTCGTACGCTTTTAGCTGATGCTATGGAGGTTGCTGAGCGGCTCAACCAGCGACTCTGTGATATTCCTGGTGTAAATCAAGTGATAATCACTGGTTCTTATCGTCGTCGAAGGGAAACCGTCCGTGACGTAGATTTCTTAGTAGATGCAAAAGACAGTGCTACCGTAATGGATACCTTCGTTGGAT
>JAEOST010000715.1 GCA_016840245.1 Candidatus Thorarchaeota archaeon | reverse complement strand
TAGAGAATCTCCCACATGAGAGCAAGTCCTGCTGATGCGGAGGCGGTAGCAACTCTTGCACCGACTGCTGATGCACCAACACATGCTGACATTGCACTGTGTTCGGATTCTACTGGAATGACCTTGGTCTTTACCTCACCATCTGCTGCGAACTTCTGAAAGTCCTCAACGATAATTGTCTGAGGAGTGATTGGGTACGCTGCCAATACATCAACACTGCACTGCTTTAGTGCGTGAGCGATTGCTGCGTCACCAGTCAGACCCTCTATGGTAATCTTGTCTTCTGGAACACGTTCTACACTGGTCATATCATTCATCCTCCATGTGAATGCTGTTTGTTGGGCATTCGTTGGCACAGATTCCGCAACCTTTGCAGTAATCGTAATCATACTCGTAGGAGAATTTTCCATCCTTCTCAATCAGCTTGACTGAGTTGTCAGGACAGTATATCCAGCAGAGACCGCATGTACCGTTCTTTACCCAGAGGCAAGTATCATCATTGTGGATTGGTTTCTTTGCTCGCCATCCACCGGTCTTGTACTTCTTCGCATTGCCTGGCTCAAGGATATTGCCAGCCATTGGAATCTCGTCGTGTTTTTCACTCATCCGATCTTGGCCTCCGTAATTGCTCTCTCCATTGCAGTCTTGTTCAGGTCTCCAACTTTACCTGGGTAGCGCTCGAGAACCTCGTTGATCACTGTTTCAACATCTACAACACCTGTAGACTTGACTGCTGCTGCCATGGTTGGCATATTGTAGAATGGTCTACCCATGACTTCCATAGCGATGGTACTTGCATCAATAGTGACGACAGTACCAGCCTTGAATCCGAATTTCTCTCGGATGTCAGCAGGATCTTTTACAGTATTAACAACAAGTGTGCCCTCGGGCTTTAGACCCTCGGCTGGATTGACGACATCCAGAAGAGTTGGGTCGATACAGACCACTGCATCTGGTGCGTAAACCTGAGCATAGACTTGAATGGGCGTTTTACTAATTCTCAGGAATGCCCTGACTGGGGCTCCTGTTCGCTCCGGTCCAAACTCGGGAAAGGCTTGGATGTAGTTACCCTCAGCCAGTGCCGCTTTACCGAGCATCTGGTTTGAAGTAACGACTCCTTGACCGCCTCTTCCGTGCCACCGGAACTCTGTGATGCCTTTTGAAAAGTCCAGCGTCATTAATATCTCACCTATAGGGAGAAGCTTCAGCAGAGGCGCGAAGTGAGATACTTATGTATTTACTGGCGTGGTCATCGAAAAAAGAACGGAGGGGATTAATTCCCTCCGGATAGAAATACTATTTCTTCTTGATGAAGATGACAACTAGGATACAGATTACTAGTCCTACTCCTGCAACAATAGCAATCTCCATGAGAGGTAGCGGACCCTCATCGGTTGCAGTTGGAGTCATGGGTATGTATTCATAATCATCAGGTAAGGAAGTAGTTGGAGATGCTCGCGGTGTTGGGTCTGCATTCTCTGCCGTTCCAAGGACGGAATACGGATAATCGACTACACCATCACTGTCTGCATCTGGAGAACTCCAGCAATCGTAGAAGTTGTCAGTGATTGTTGTATCAGTACCACTATCTGAAACGTGGCAGACCTCGCCACATTCGAACAAGCTATTCTCAGATATTGTATTCCCGATACAAGAATCTCCTACTTGTATACTGAATTTCGTACAGTTGATGACAGTATTTTGTTCTACAACATTGTTCTCTGCGAAATTACTGCCTTCGTTCGTAAATACGATACCACTCTCATCAACATCTCTAATTAGATTCCCTCTTACTGTATTGGAATCAGCTGATAGTTCTACTCCTAATTTCGATATTTGTTGGATGGTATTGTTCTCAACAATGCTACCAGTAGAAGTGAAAGATAACCGAACACCAAATCTAGCATTGACGATGTTGTTGTTCCATATGTGGTTGTCCTCTCCATCCTCTATGTAAACGCCTGAAACGACTACATCTTCTATCAGGTTATCATATGCTTGGATGTCATATGATTCCCTACAGAAGATTCCATGAACAGCAAGATCGTACATGTGATTGTATCTAACTGTCACATTTGAGATATACCCATCTCCTTCAACTCCATGTCCTGTACCGTCAAAGAAGGTATTATTCTCAATGATGACGTTCTCCACATCCACCATGTATACTCCACTATGACAGAACTCGAACGTATTGTTTACAACCAATCCTGTAGTTGTATACTCTAGATTCAAACCACACCATGTCCCTCTAGTTGAGAGATGGTTATCTCTGAATACCCATTGTAAATCAGTATTCCAAATTCGAACTGGTTGTGGTCCAGTGGCAAAAAAGCTGTATCCTGAGATGATTATTGGATCCCCGACTGCGCCTGTACCATTCCATCCCTCAGTAGCCGCTTGTGTTAGAAATTCTTCATTACTTTGTATCCAGATATTTGCATGGGGTTCATACCCCTGAGCAAGATTGAACTCAGCATCATTTTGAGAGTCTGAATTTAGTTTTTCTACAGGTAATGCTCCGATTCCCATACTGATTACAAGAAAACCGATCATTAGACCTAGGCACAACTTGTTTGCTTTCCGACTATTTCCTATCAATATAATCACCTACTCCTCTTCACAATCACTACAATGACGATACAGACTACTAGCCCTATCCCGCCAATCAATGCAATCTCCACAAGTGGTAGAGACCCTATGTCCGTTGCAGTGGGTGGACCAGACACATACTCGTAGTCATCAGGTAGGGAAGTCTGAGGTGCAGCTCTTGGAGTTAGATCAGAGCTCCCCGCAGAACCTCCTATGGAATATGCTGTATCAACAATTCCATCCGAATCAGCATCAGGTGATGCCCAAGTATCATAGAAGTTGTCTGAGATTGTGGCTCGAGTTGAATTGTCACAGATATGGCAATCAGCAGTGGTATCGAAGAAGTCATTGGCCGTAATGGTGTTGTCTTCACAACGTACACCTAGTTGAACCGCAAAGTTACCACAGTGGATGAACGTATTCAAGGCGACAACGTTGTTCTCTGCGAACAGATCATACGAACCTGAGAAGATTATGCCATTCTTTCCTATGTCTCTAAGTACATTATTTTGGATATGACATGTATCGGCATTACAGGTTATCCCATAGTCAGTGATGTTTCTTATGAGATTACCATCCACATGAATATCAGTTGAACGTCTTCCCAATCGGATACCCATCGTTGTATCAAGGATTGTGTTATCCTCGATGAAGACATCATGAGCATTCTGACCATCTATACCATCAAAGGTCGCACCCTTGATATAATTTCCATAGATTGCTAGATCATTTGTGTCCTCCAAGGATATTGCATCTGCTTCATGATTCAGGAATGTGTTGTACCGGATTGTAGAATTACTCAGGGCTGCCTCTTGGTCCACTCCATTCCCAACATTATCCGTGAACATATTGTACTCGATGATGATTTTATCACAACTAAGCATCGATACTCCGCTGTAGCACTCACGGAAGGTATTGTTCGCAACAAGCCCCCAGGTAGTTTGAGTCAAAAATAATCCGCTCACCTCACCATCAGTTTCTATGAGATTGTTCCTAAAGATCCAGTGTAAGTCAGTATAATATACTTGGACTGGTACAATTGAATCATTGTAGAAACTATATCCTGCGATTACGATTGGATTCTCTTCTGTTCCGTTTCCTGAAAGTCCATCAGCTGAAGCTAGCGCTAATAGATCCTCATTAGATTGAATGAGGATATTTTCGTGAGGAGTGAACTCTCCCTGAGCAATTACTAGTTCATTGTCTGGATTTGAGATAACCGCGTTAACGGTGGTATCTACCATTATTAGAGACCCTGCTCCCAACATCATCAGCACTATGATGATGGTCAGGACGCCTGAGGTTTTTTTTATCGAATATCTTCTCTCCATCTCTATCGCCTATCAATTTCATAGAATGAAATCACAAATTCATAGAATGAAATTTAATATAAGATTCTGCACCTCAGCAATAGGATATGAAATCAGATTTACATAGAAAAAGAATGGAGGGGATTTCTCCCCTCCTGCGTGAAATTCTACCTCTTCTTTACGAAGATAACAACAACGATGCAAACTACTAGTCCAATACCTCCAATCAATGCAATTTCCATGAGGGGTAGAGACCCACCATCTGTTGCAGTCGGAGTCATTGGGATGTAGTCATAATCATCAGGTAATGATGTGGATGGAGCTGCTCTAGGTGTAGGGTCTGCATTCTCAGCGGTACCAACCAAGGAGTATGGAGTATCCACAAAGCCATTACCATCAACATCTGGAGCTGACAAAGTGTCATAGAAGTTATTGATGATCGTAGTATCTGTACCATCATCGCAGATGTGACAGGATTCCCCTGATTCAAAGAAACTATTGTCCTGAATTGAGTTATCATCACAGTCTTCCTCTACAAGTGCTCCGAACGATGTGCAATTGATTATCGTATTGGCATTGATGATATTGTGTTCAGGATATTCTCCATCATCCTCTTCGAGAACGAAACCGTTTGCTCCTATATTTCTCAGAGTGTTGTTTGTGATTTCATTATTATCTCCGGAGATATAGAAGCCACTATTTGGAATATTCCTAATTATATTCCCTTTTACAACACAATTTGTCACAGGAGCGGCAATCTTGATTCCGGATCTCTGATTTTCCATGATGTTGTTTTCAATGGTGATATCCTGACCGAATTTAATGTCAATCGAATCGTAGGTATTTCCATGAATGTAGTTATTGACAATGGTTATGTTGGTTGCAGGGAATTTGAAGAGGATACCATCAGTATGTGATGTACCGATGTCATTATTCCTAATAATCAAATCAGAAACAGGATTATCTCCATCAATTCCACTTCCTGCATTGTTTATGTATGTGT
>JAEOST010000714.1 GCA_016840245.1 Candidatus Thorarchaeota archaeon | reverse complement strand
TGATATATTGGAATGCAATGCTTTCATTCTTACCACAGATAGCTGATCGGACAGAACCACTTGATGTTCCTCCACTCAATGATGCAAAGGCTAGAGAGTTCATAGGTCGTCGAATTGCCTATGCACAAAACAAGATTGATAGCTTTGATCCTGAGGACTTCAGTATCTATCCGTTTTCTGATAGTGCAGTGGATGCAATTAATGCTGCAGCAAAAGGAAACCCACGAGACATACGAATGCTAGCGCGCGGATGCCAACAGGTAGCAGCTGAGAATTTTAGAAATGATGGAAACCCAGATGTGACTAAAGATATCGCTGAACTTGTTTCTGAAGCATACGCGACTCTACTCAGGGAGGTTCAATAGAATGAGTCTACTTGGAAAATATCGAAAAGAAGCAGAAAAAGACGACGAAGAAGTTAAACCACGGGCTGTAGTTAGAGAAACCGATTCTGGACCAAAACAGAGTGAACTCTTATCTTCTGTTCCAAATAAGGAGCGCAAGAGCCCCATCGTTTCCTTCTCTATTCCGACTGATCTCAGAGCCTGCCTGAAAGCAATAAGAAAGACAAAGGCAATTAATCTGAGTATGTGGGTTGAGAAACAGCTTCGTGAAGCAGTAGCGCAAGAGTTTCCCCAAATAGCCGAAGAGTTCCTTGAAGGTTGACTGTAATACCAGTATTAGGAGTAGGATTTACTCTATCCTTTTACGAAATTCGGCGTACTCTACGATTCGCGATATACACAGGGCTGCTAATGAAGGATCATCGTAGCAGGGTATTTTGTTCATCTCCAAAAGATCCTTACCAGGTTTACCAACATCTCCTGCAAGCCAGACACCAACAACTGGTTTATCTGAGGAAATCGATCGCACTCCTTCAAGTGTACCTGCTGCATGTTCGGTCTGAGTCATTCCTGCAAAAGTAGGAACAGCACAGATGACTAACAGAGTGTCTACATTCTTGTCATTCAGCAACAGCTCGGTAGCAACCTTGTACTCTCGTCTACCACCGCTGGCGACTACATCAATTGGATTGTTCACAGAAGCCATAGGTGGGAGAACTTGACGAAGTTCTTCTTTGGTATCTTTTTCAAGAACTGGAATTTCAAGACCTATCCTTGAGGCTGCATCAGTTGCTAGAACTCCAGCACCGCCTGTATTACTAATAATACCAACACGTCGACCCTTGGGGAGTGGTTGATAGTCAAAGAGTTTACAGACTTCAAACAATGTGTCAAGGGAAGGAGCTGTGACGCAACCAGCCTGACGAATCATTCCATCAA
Organism: Candidatus Thorarchaeota archaeon; assembly: GCA_016840245.1. The sequence goes on along the minus strand of JAEOST010000714.1, from coordinate 2,125 downwards.
AGACCTTTGCCGAACCTGCGAGTGATCCCGTGTGTGATTGTGTGGCACGACCACCGGCTTCACTCTGACCTCCCTTCAGTACAACAACCGGTTTCTTCTTGGCCGCATTGTGCAGTGACTCGAACATCTCTCTACCTTCATCCACACCCTCGATATACGCGGCAATGACAGTTGATTTTGAATCCTCTCGAAAGTAATCGATGATTTCAACAAAACCAACATCTGCTGAATTACCAACACTGGCAAACTTGCTCATTCCGATTCTCTTTGACCGGGTTGTGTAGATGGTCATTCCGCCAAGAGCACCACTCTGAGAAACGAACGCGATGTTTCCTCTTTCGGGCATCATGGTAAATGTACCATTAAAGAGCCGGCTGTTTGAAACCCCGACACAGTTGGGACCAATGATGCGTACCCCTGCATCTTTTGCAGCTTGGACAAGAGTTTCTTCCAATGCAGTACCTTCAGCTCCTGTTTCACTGAAACCCCCTGAGATGACCACAGCATTCCTTGCTCCAGCTTTCCTTACTTCAGACATCAGTGGGGCACAGTACTTGGCTGCCACTACAACTATCACAAGGTCAACAGGCTCTGGTAAGTCAGCCAAGCTCTTGTATGCTGTCACACCAAGAACACGGTTTCGACTACGGGTTATAGGATAGACCTCTATCTCTGATGCTAGCAGGTTCATCATGATTGAATTGCCCAGTTTCCGATAGTCTACAGATGCTCCCACTAGAGCAACTCTGGTAGGATTGAAGAAGGGATCAATACTCTTCACAAGCTTCTCAGAACCTGTCATGGGCTCACGGCAAAAGCGAAGGCGATTTATGTCTGTCGAGTGCCTGATAATGAATGTACTACTGGTAATACACACCTCTTTCCTTTAGAAGTGCCCGTTGAAGCTTGAGTAGCTTCCCTCGATTCATGCATTCTCTGCTTAGTTGTACATCTATTATGTGATCAGCTTCAGGACATCGCTTGTGTACATTTTTTATCGAACGAGTTGCTGTGTCTGTGATTTCCTGTTTCTTGTTTGTGCATAGAGTATCTACCAATGAGGATACAGCAGATTCGTGATAGAAGTTACCAATCGCAATGATTGCCATTGTTGCCACACGGTTGTCGGTCATCTTGGACGCCTTCTCTAACACCATAACTGAATCGATAGCACGCACAGCGACATGTGTCTGGATATACTGCAGGATGACATTGAATCCAGCAGCTGTTTGAGTTTCGTTGTACTGAGATATTGATTCATCGAGGAGTGCATTAAGAGTAGGCAAGGCATGTCTACTTGCCAGACTGCCAAGTCCTTCTATGTCCTGTTGGATTATCTGAGTCAGCAACTTTCCGTACATCTCATTCGAAGGGCCAGGGTAGGCATCACCACTACTTGGGGATGCATTCGAATCTCCAGGTTGTGAAACTGGTTCTTGTATTACAGATAATACACGATTCAGTGTTTCTGGAGTAACCTGTTTTCCTCTAATTCCTAGGTTTGCTAGTGTTAGACGACCTTGCTCACAATACCATAGTGGATTGATGTTGATGGTTGATCCATCTTGTTTCATAGAGATGTCTTGGAGCTGCTTTGTCCTGATACGTTGAAGCAAATCTGCAGTGTCTTGAGAGATTGAGATGTTCTCTGAGAAATCAAAGAACAGGGTATCCCCATTCTTGATTTGATTGACTGCGAGATCTTCGAGTTTGGTAGTAAGGACATTAGAAGCGTCTACCAGTGAATCCTCAGAGTCAAGTTCACCAAGTAGGTCTGATGTATCTATAGTAACTGGTTCCAGACCTGAACAGGAAAGAAGACCAAATACAACCTCTCTGTACTTCAGCTCTTCTAGCTTTGTTTCATTGCAGCCAGCCATCATTGGTGAAGAGTATATCTGGCCTTGTACTTTGAGGAGATAATCAAGGGCTGATGACCAGCCCTCATCCTGCTCGATTTGTGCCATGACATCCACGAGATCTCTATCGCGACGGTCTCCTATAATGTCTGCAATCATTTGAACTCGCTCGCGTTCATCAAATTCCTTGACTCTTTTTTTGACTGCCTCAAGAATTCGATCACGACTAGTTTTGTCAGTCAAGAGAACCACAGCTCTGTAGATGT
>JAEOST010000073.1 GCA_016840245.1 Candidatus Thorarchaeota archaeon | reverse complement strand
TAAGTAGACGATTGCTATGCCAATAATTATGAACACGGTTTCAGCAGCTGTAAGCAGCTGAGCCATCCGAGCTCCAACGAGAACAAAGAATATCATCACAATAGGAGACATAATACGTTCAAGCATCTCATGTATTGGTTCTTTATCTGAACTTATGTTCCGTCGCACGATGTATCCAAACACCATGGCTGCAAAGATATCGCTGATATGAATATGCATGAAGAGTTGAGTTTCTATGAACCAATTGACATACTCGATGAATCCAATGAGGAGCAGTACCATTCCTATCTCAAGTTCAAGCAGTTTCCCGCGATCATCCTCTCTATTGACTGGGAAGAGAAATAGATAACCAAAACCAAGGCCAACAACGACTGACAAGACAATTCCGATTATCGGCTCGAACATCACAGCAGTCAAGGTCATTGATCCTGGATCATAGACATAGAGTGCATAGGCTATTGCTGAATTTGTTAGAATTACTGCAGCGATATCATCTGCTGCAAGAACAAACATGAGTGATGATGTTACCGGACCCTCACAATGGCTCTCCCAAATAACATCAGCAGTTGCTGCAGGGGCAGTAGCACTAGCTACAGCACCAAACAATATAGCTGCGGGAAATGGATTGGGAATTGATAGACTTTGAAGTATGAAAAATGTGAGAAAAGAAACCAATGCAAACGCCGCTGTGGCCTCAAACATCACAATGACCACAAGACGTCTGATTCTACCCCTATTGAGATTCTCACTATGAAGCTCATGGCCGATATTGTATCCAATCAGCCCTAGTGCTAGAGATACAAAGAATTGGAGACTGTGAACACCGTCCTCTGTCAGAAGTGCTGTCAAACCTAGGATAATACCGGCTACCATAAAACCAAGTGTCTGAGGGATTCCTAGTCGTTTTAGGATAAATGCACCAGCAAATGCCAGGACCAATGCAGCTCCAATGGTCATGAGTTCGAAAGCCAATCAATAGCACTCCATATGTAGGGTGAGATTGGTCTTGAGATTTCATATATGTTTTATATGCTTGTATGTGTATTCAAATAGTGATTTGTTTAACAAAATCATTCATTGAACTAAGAGGTATAATCACAAAGCCTTTCTAAGATGCATTCACTGCAACGGGGTCGTTGTGACTTGCAGACCTCTCGACCGTGGCGAACGAGATTGTTGTTCAGGGAGTAGATACAATCCCCCTTGATTATGTGACTAAGAAGAACATGTGCCTTCTCACGAGTGGTCTTTTCTGGTATCAGACCCAATCTTTTTGTTACTCGCCAGACATGTGTATCAACTGGTAACGCTGGCATTCCAAATGAGAACAAAAGAACAATGGCAGCTGTCTTGGGTCCCACTCCATATAGTGAAGTGAGCCAATCTCTTGCTTCTTCCAACTCCCACTCACTAAGAAAGGAGATATCCAGTTTCCCCACACGTTCTTCAATCTTGGAGAGTGTGGCTTGTATCCGCTTTGCCTTTAATCGATACATTCCAGATGATCTAATGACTTCAGCTAGTTCCTCTTGAGGGGCATCCTTGACCTCATCCCAAGTTGTGTATCTATTCTTGAGGCTCTCAAAGGCGCGGTGCATATTGATATCGTTGGTGTGCTGACTCAGTATGGTTAGAACTAGTTCGTCTATAGGAGGAAGTTTCCTCTCTGCGATTTTATGTCCATAATGTTCCACCAAGAGTTTACAGATTTTGTCAGCCTTCTCAATAAGAGGAACACTGGTTCCCGAACTCAAATTTTCCACAACCTAGATTGGTATGTCAAGACATGTAGGCCTTATGGTACGTCATTGCCCTTTCGATAGTCTTTTGTTACTCAAGATATACCCACAGAGTGATTCACGATGAAAGTTCTAGTAGTCTATGAGAGTACAAGAGGTCGCACAAAGGCAATGGCAGAAGCAATCTGTGAAGGTGCGGGAGCAGAATGTGAGATTGTTGAAGCTAAAGACTTCAAAGGACTAGGCGATGCATGCGCACTTGCAGTGGGAAGCTCAACGAGGATGAAGCGACCACTTCCAAGGGCCCGACAGATACTGTCTGAGCTATCTAATCTGAATGGTCTTCCTTCAGCAAGCTTCGGTTCGTACGGATGGAGCGGTGAAGCACCTGATGAGCTTGCTAAGCTACTAGCCGAGTCTGGTGCATCCCTTGTGGAAGATCAACCCATCAAAGCGAAAGACTACCCAAGCCAAGACTGTCTTGAGAAATGCAAAGACCTAGGACGTAAATTAGCTGAGTCATGCAAGTAGAACTATGTGTTTGGTGTGCAAGCTATACGTACAATATGGTAGATTTCGCAATCCTTATCATAGCGAACTTTGAGCAGAGTAAGTGACAGCTGGCGAGTGAAAGAAAGATGGGGTATGTCGGTAGACTAACAACTTATGCTCTCAAGCATAGAGGTCTATTCATCGGTTTTCTCTTCTTCGCTGGATTGGGTACTGTGTTCAATGTATTCACACCTCTTGTTCTAGCTCATCTTATTGATGAAATTATACTGAAATCCCAGTTTGACTTGGTGATACCCTACACTCTACTATACCTGACATTAGCTGGCTTCTTTGGAATCTTCGATATGATTGGCAGATATGGTGCGGCTATGGTTGCACAGAATGTCATCTATGACCTACGAAGTGAACTCTACGACAGTCTGATGGAAAAGGACCTAGCATTCTATGATGAGAATGAAACGGGTCAGTTGCTAGCCAGGGTTACAACCGATGTTACAACGATGCGCGAGTTTCTCTTGTGGGGATACAGGGTCATATTCATTGGGATTGCCACTATGATTGCGGCATACGTCATGATGTGGTATATCAGCCCAGATTTAACACTCTACATGTTCTTGCTAATTCCCTTCATCATCCTATTCATAATTAACTTCGCAAAACGTGTGAGACCTGTATTCTACGCTGCAAGGTCACAATATGGTGTTCTTAGCTCAGTACTTGCTGAGAATGTGACGGGCATGAAGGTCGTGCAGTCATACGCAGCAGCTGAGAGAGAAACAGAGAGGGTGAGAAAGGAGAACCAAGGGTTTCTAGAGTTACGTGTGAAGGCACTCAGACTGGTTTCATTCTATCGTCCACTTCTTCCAACAGTTTTTGGTATCGCAACTGGATTCCTTATCTATTTAGGTGGCGTTGAGTTTGTCCTAGGGGGTCTCACATATGGTACGTTTGTTGCATACCTCTCCCTACTGGGAATGTTGATTCTTCCCGCTCGTTTCATGACTTGGGGGACGGGAATGTATCAACGTGCGTCAGCTGCTGGAGAACGTACATTCTACATTCTAGACCATCGTGATGCGTTACTAAATCCAGAGGTGCCGTTTGACATAGAGGATCTTCAAGGGACTATAGAATTCGACAAGGTCTTCTTTAGTTACGGAGGAGATAATTTCATTCTGCAAGATATCAGTCTTCGAGTCAACTCAGGACAGATTGTTGCTCTTGTGGGAGGAACCGGCTCAGGTAAGACGAGTCTTGTGAATCTCATCTCCAGATTCTATGATGTTGATAATGATGATACAATCTGCTACAAGGATAAGACATATCGTGTCGAGAAGAATGGCAAAGTTCAGATTGGTGATGACGATTATTACTCCAAGGAGGGTGTAGTAGAGATCGGGGGACAGACATTCCGTGTAAGACCTCCCGGAACTATCAGTATTGATGGCGTTGATGTAAGACTCTACAAGCTTGAAGATCTTCGGAAGAATGTAGGAATGGTGCATCAAGATCCATTTCTCTTCTCTGCTACAGTAAGAGAGAATATCTCATTTGCCAAACCGAACGCCTCACTTGAGGAGGTTCAGGAAGCAGCCAAGGCAGCAATGATTCATGATTTCATTTTGTCACTTGATGAACAATATGACTCGATAGTTGGCGAACGTGGAGTCACTCTGAGTGGGGGTCAGAAGCAACGCATTGCCATAGCCAGAGCTCTTCTCTCAGATCCAAGGATTTTAGTGCTTGATGATTCAACCTCTTCAGTGGATGCAAAGACAGAGGCTATGATTCAGAGGGCATTGGACAATCTGATGGTCGGAAGGACCACCTTCATCATTACTCATAGACTAAGTACTGTTCGAAATGCTGACCTGATTGTCATGATGGAATCAGGACGCATTGTAGAGCACGGAAACCATGACGAACTGATTGCCAAGGGTGGACTGTATTCTGGAATTTATCAGACACTGAGTGAAATGGAGACCATCGCCTCCGAGGCAGAGGCGATGATATCAGAGGCAAAACCAACAGGAGGGAAGACGAATGAGTAGTTCACTTGATGAACAGGATGATCCAGACGCTCGTTCCTATGATTATTCGGACTCTACTCTCATGAGTCGGATGGTCGCCTATCTTCTGAGGTATAGGGCACATTTTGCCCTAGTTGCAATACTTACTGCAGTGAGCATAGCTTTTGGCATCACGATGCCATTTGTACTTAGGCAGGCAATCGATGTTGATTTCTTAAGCGGCGATCTTCAGGCATTGTTGTATACTGCTCTTCTCTATATTGTTTTGCAAATCGGTTCATGGATTGTGAATTATGGTAGCGAATACACTATGAGTGTAATGGGACAGAAAGCAATCTATACCATAAGACTTGATCTCTACCAACATCTCCAAGTCATGTCTCAGGATTTCTATGACTCTTCATCGAGTGGCAGGGTAATTTCACGACTAACGAATGATATTGATCGAATGAGTGAGCTCCTTAGTGGCGGTCTCATCAGCGCCTTTGCTCAGATTTTCATCGTTGTTGCTGTTGGCATTGTGATATTCACAGTGGATGTTTATTTAGCG
>JAEOST010000713.1 GCA_016840245.1 Candidatus Thorarchaeota archaeon | reverse complement strand
CTCCTACTTCCAGGATATCTCTATACAACCGGTTCTTAATGTGAATGAAACGGTGTATCACATAAACGTCACAGCATCAGAATCAATGACTATGTTCAGCAATGTAACTATACCAGAGGTTGTGGAAGTCACGGCAAAATTCCATACAGAAACCAATGATACGATTTTCGCTCAAACCGACCTTGCAGATCCTGAAGGTGATGGTTTCTTCACAGGAAATATCACAGGTCTAGAAACAGGCAGGTATGTGATCGATCTCGACATATTTGATGCCAATGCTTCACTTGAGGTCGTTCGAGATGTACTCACCTTTGATGCAACGAGTAGTAATCCAACAACTTCTGCTGGAACAGGGATACCTCTTGCGTTAGAAACCACTGTAATTGTTGGTGCAGCAGCAATCATTGTCATAGTTGCTCTGGTCATATGGAGGAAAAGGTAGCACCACGGGTTCAAACCACAACGAAACCTGGAGGAAACAGTACAAAGTACTCAATGACTATGGATAAGACAATTCCACCGAAGATCAGACCCTTGCCCCTCTTTGGATTGACATCTGTGAACCAGAGTATTGCACCAATGAGTACAACAATGATCCCTGAAATCTGACCGATGAATATCAGAAAGTCCCAGATCTCGGCAAGGTAGACACCTATCATCTGTGCAAAGTTCTGAAGTGGAGACTGTAGTAGTAATACGGGATTCATTCTCTCAACCCGAATCAGAGTGTTTGTATCCCGATTTAAGGTCCTAGAACCTCTATCACTTCTAGATAGCAACAACACCCATATGGTTTCAGAGAAATGGTCTAAGTGGTGGGAATAATTGAGTACGCATAGGCATCCTCGAAAGGGAGAATTTGGACAACCATCTTTCAAGTGCCGTTATTGTGGAAAAGACAGAGAATACAATCCTGATTATTGGCTAATTGGAAGATTCTGTTCATTTTCGTGCCATGCAGCTCATGGATTCTACGCGTATGCATGTTTCTCAATCATGTTCACAAATCTCACATTTCTAACTCTAATCCTAGTTTGGAGGTATGGCATTGCGCTCACTTTAGGCCCCTCCATTCTAATGATTGTTTTTGCTTTGTTGACCGTTTTGTCTCTTGTTGGAGTAACAATTGGTCATAGGGTACGAAAAGAAACACCCCGCCAATTTCATCATCGTGAGAGCTATGACGCAAAAATAAGAGCATAAACAGAGGTGCTGTCACAGTTTTCCCTGCAGTTCAATGGCAAATCGTCTTGCATTCTCAAGGTCATTTGAATCCGGACGAGTATGAAGAATTGGTAAATACTCATTCCACTCATCGTCGTTTGTGATTATCTCTTGCCGGATAAAACCCTCAATGGGAGGACTGGCTTTTCCCATGCAGTTGAAACATCCTAGGAATTCGATATTTCTTTTTTTACATGCAGTTTCGAAAGTCGGTAGACATAATCCAGCCCATTTGTCATAGAGGGCTCCATCACGTCCATCATTGTCTCGTGTGTATGTAGCATGAGTGAAGAATCCAGCAAGTTTGAAAGATGGAGACTCTGGTAACCTCTCAAGGAATCCTTTCACTGGTGGAGCCAAATCGCTATCATGGCAAGGAGCACCCACGACAATCAAATCATACTCGTTCAGTGTTTTAATATCCACATTGCGAACCGTACGTAGGTCTGTTTCATTATTGACAGAGAGGGCTTCATGAATCACCTCAGCAATCATCTGGGTATTTCCAGTTTGAGTAAAGTATGTCACCAGCGCCTTCATGCGAACAGCCCAAGTTTGAGGAGTTATAAATTGAGTGTATCCTCAACGGTTCCTCCTGAGAAAACTGGGTACACCAAGTGCCAGCATCCCGAGTCCAGCCGCTATGATACAGTAGCTGATGTCCATCAACAACATAATCATGAAGAAGCCAAACGTGCTGTCGGCGACATGCGCAAAGACATTCAGGTAAGTCCATGGCATTAAATAAGTGAGGAACAGAACTCCGAAGAGGATAACAGTTGTTCCCATCACTCTGTAGAGTAGAAGATCGGAACCCTCGGCTTTTGCCTGTCTTCCAATACTCATCCCGAGTGCAACTGATGAGTAGATGATTGTTCCTAACAACGCGGGCTCAAAAATCAAGTATAACGCAGCCCATCCATTAGAGAAATCTAAACGGTAAGGTAGCAAGCCTATGTAGTTTAGAATCACAGTATCAATCAAAATACATGTGATGATTCCTAGTAGAAGTGTGATGTTCCTCCCAATCCTTGCAGACAGCCCTCCTATCATTCGTAATAACCATACTCTAGTAGGTCGGTTGGCAACACGGGCCGCAACTACAAAGCAGATTACTGTAAACACAAAATCAAGAGGTGGTAACATGATTATTCTTGAGAGACACCAAAATAGCACCCAATTCACAATCAATCCTTTCGGGTCTTTGAAGATTGACCACCAGGCTACGACTGTTTCTCCATAGACAGACGATGGATATCCCATAACATCTCCCCTCAGTCGTTCCAGAACACGTGGTGAGATATAAAATCTGCGTCTGAAAAGGAGTTGCTTCTCCCTCCATCATCTGTTTCAGGAAAAATGGTGGGCCCGGCATTTCCCAATAGCCGGGCTCATTTGTGAGGAGATTCCTCGTTCGTATTTCAGGCATATTCATGCTTGATGTGGTGTTATGGGACTCATTTTACATTAT
>JAEOST010000712.1 GCA_016840245.1 Candidatus Thorarchaeota archaeon | reverse complement strand
GACCTCGAAAGATAATAGGAGTACCCAAGTCCTCTATGCTTAGGATGAATGTGAGGATTGCCCCAGCTTGTATACCAGGCATTGCTAGTGGAAGTGTCACTGAGCGAAATAGCTTGAATCCAGTAGCACCGAGATTCTCAGCCTGTTCCTCAAGTGAAGGATCAATTCCCATGAATGAGGAATATGCATTAAGGTATACCAAAGAGAAAAATGAGAATGACTGTACGAAGATAACAGCCATGAACCCGTCTAATACAATCCTGTGACTAAACCATCCCAGTTCACCGTAGAATAGGTTGTTTATAATGCCATAGGGACCTAGGAATTCCTTGATACCGATTGCCCCAATGAAGGGAGTGGCTAAGATAGGAAAGATGAGGACGGTTCGAAGAATACGCTTTCCAAAGAAATCGTATCTGGAAACAATGAAGGCGAGAAAGACTCCAATTAGAACTGAGAGTATTGTTACTACTATAGCAACGTATAGAGAGTTTAACAACGGTCCAAGGTCCCATCCTTGGATTCGCATCGTATCTAGTTCAGTGTTGATGATATTGAAGTGTACATTCCATCGATTTATGCTCCCATCTGGATTGTAGAGAAATGGGGATATGTCTTTAAACACCGATTCAAAATAGGCGACGTCAGAGAAAGACACTACTACAACACTAAGGAGAGGTATAATCAGGAATAAACCAAATGCTACAAACAGTGCGATTAGCTGAATCCATGATAAGGCGTCTAGTTCACGCCTCAATCGTCGAATTCCAGAACCAAGTGAGGTTCCTGGATTTTGGAGGAAGCCACGAAATCCTCTGAATCCTCCAACTATCCAAGAACCAAATCCACGAAAACCATTGATAGTTTTAGATGCAAGACGTCCAGGAACTCCAATTAAAATGCTTTTCACATTTTCCAGTGGAATATCCGGAATCATTTCTGGTTCCGCTGATTCCTCCGATTCCACAACGTCAGCATCTTCGACTATCGCCATAGTTGCAGACCACCTTTATGGTAGTGATTCCTGCACTGTTATGTACTGGAGTTTTGCCGCATTTGTCCAAGCAGTTTGTAACTGTGCCGTATAGGCATCGTTATAGATCATCTCGGTATTGATACGTGTAGCATAGTCAAGTGTGAAGTATTCTGCAACAGATGTCAATGGGTCCAAGATTTGAACGGGCGCACCCATCAGGTCTGCAAATGCATTAAGTTCAGTCAAGTCGATTTCACTATCATCATATGCTTGAACTATTGCAGCCCAACAATTCACAAGTTCAGTGTGTGCCAGTGTGATGACAGACTCAAAGTATGTGATAAGTGCCATATTGGTCTGAAGAGACATTGTGTCGTTGAATGGGATACCTACATTGATCAGTGTAGCGTTGTATGCCGCATGGAGATCTGGTGCTGCTATACCGAGAGGCTGTGTGAATGCGGATGCCATCACTGGCATTCTTCGCACGTTCTCGTGAAGCCATAAGGACTGTCCGTAGTCTGACAGAACGAAATCAATGAAGACCTCTGCAAGATTCTTGTTGGGTGATGTAGATGCTATGGCTATTGGATCACCATTTACGATGGACTGACCTACTGGAACGATGTATTCGCAGTCAGGGTTTCGAAATGAGGTCTGATACCCATAGAAGTCGATTGACATTGATATTCCTACGTCACCATTCTCAGAAGCAGTTTGGGTTTCAACAGAACCTCCATATATTCTGGAGTTACCAGCCATTCGAGCCATGTTTATCCAACCTGCTTCCCATCCTAATGCTTGAGTAATGATTTCATAGATTCGTGTGTTGGAAGTAGTTCCGGGAGCATTCCCCATTGCTACTGTGGGAATTGCGGGAAGATACTGACCGTATGTAGGACTAGCTAGGTCAGTCCATGTAGTTGGTTTAGGTAGTGATTTATCCGTTAGAAAGGCATTGTTGACAGTAAAGCCAAAGGTCGATATTGCTGCAGCTACCCATACTAAATGGTCTGAATCATTCAGACGTTTCATATCAGTACTGGCAATTTCGTCAAGGACCCTTGAGGAAACATTCTGCATATATGAAGAATTCATGGATGCAAGACGACCGTCACGCATAAGTTGGTCAAACAGAGTTGGACCTCCGCCCCAACAGACATCCACCTGACCTGCATCAATCAGTTCGTCCCAATATTCTCCAAGAGGCGCCTTCCAAGTAATATCAGTGATACCGGCATCTATTGCCAAATCACTAGCTAGGAAAGCCGGCTCATAGACGGCCTGAATAGAGATATCATGTCTTGTCAATACTGTAATACTACTTCCTGAAGGTGTTGTCGTAGTAGTAGTAGTAGAGGTAGTAGTTCCTGTGGTGGTGGGAGTGGTAGTGGGTGCAAGACCATTTAGATACATGAATCCTGCAACACCACCGACACCAATTATTACAATAACGACCACTGCCATTAGTGTGGTCCTAGATCCTCGCGCAGTTTCGAACTCGCTCATTTCTTAATCCTCTCTGTATTCCTATTGGTGATACTAGTGTATCGAACAATCAAGAATCCATCCACTCGCCCCAGATAAGGTTTTTCACAGATGAATATCATGACACACTAACATATTTTGATTTATCAATTTAAAACTGATTTAACTTTTCAACAAGTAATTTTCCAATAACATGGAGAAATTTGGATAAGGAGTCTCTCGAAAGAGTTTTAATAGGGAGCGTTGGTTGCTATCTTTATCCTCTTACGGTTGTATATAAGGAGGACACCATTCCTATGAGGAGAAAAAATATATTCACTTTAGTGGTTTTAACCGCATTCTTTGCCTCATTCATGGTAGCTCCCGCAGTACCTGTTAGGGCAGCTGGGACCGGCACAATAGTCATCGACTATTCACACGGTCAACAGAGCTCCTACGTGGCTGATTTAGATCTTCTTCTAGAAGGGAATCTAACAGATATGGGCTACACTGTTGTATGGGCATTGGGCGGAATAAACACAAGCATCTTAACTGGTGCAAATGGGTTAATTCTTGGATCACCATACGGAGATGACAACGGTTTCACAGCCGCTGAATTCACCGCTATAGATGATTGGTATGGCGCTGGTAAGTTCCTATGGGTTGCATATGACTCTGACTACGGAGGCGCTCAGCCACTGCTTGACAATTGCACAGAGATCCTAGAAGGTGTTGGTTCACATGTCTATGCTGAACCTTCACAGGTAAATGATGCAGTTTCAAATTGTGTTGAGCCTTACAGAGTTGTTGCGACAGGCACATCAGGCAACATCACTGGTGTAAATAAGGTTCTAATGCACGGGCCAAACTTGCTCTATGGATGCACTGGTGGTGCATACAACGATGGGCCAGTTGCGCTTGAGACAGAAACTATAGACAATGTAGAAGTGCTACTAACATACGCCGCAACAGCTCAAATCTCAGATACTGACTTGATTGCACCTATTGCTCACGATGATGGTGACTCGGGTGCCTTCGCAGCATGTACCTGGGAATTCGTTGGTGGCGGAGTTGTCGTTGTATCTGGTGCTTCACCATACGGTGATTACCAACCCATGTGTGCAGACGAATACTATGGAGTCACACTGCAAGGAATGAGCTTCGTTACCCAAGTCATTGACAGGGGAATGAACGCATTTCCATCTGACATGACCATGATTCTACTTATTGGTGGAATTGGCGTTGTTGTCATTGTGATCATAGTTGCTATCGTCTTCATGAGAAAGAAGTAGTTTGAATAATGAGAAGTAGTCCGGGTTACCGGCTACTTCATCCCTCTATTTTTTTACATTCACTACATTAGTTACAAGCTGTAATTGAAGCTCCGGATTAGCAAGCCTTTTTATTCGATGTATTTCTGGAGGGACCGCTCTCATGAGGGATTGGTCCAATGGTCACAAAGATTCAACAGGCATTTACGATACTCATTGTATGCTTGATACTAGCTCCTGTAATCCCAACAACCCCAATCAATGGAGTTTTGGAAAGAGAACATCATATTGCTGATTTCACTTCAAAGAACGTTCTCATCGATGAATCTCATTGTTACAACGCAAGTAGCCTGTGGACTCCCGGGAATGCTTCATTCTTCGGCTGGATTCTGATGAAGAACGGATATAACGTTTCAACAAATTTCGATGTTTCACTAGATTCAGGAATATTAGACAGTTATGACATCCTTGTACTTTTCTTTCCGATGATCGAGCTTACAACTTCTGAGGTAACAATCATTACTTCATTTGTGAATGCAGGAGGTGGATTACTACTCGTAGGTCCAGATGGTACAAATACTTGGAATTTCAGACCAAGTAATCTTAATCCTGTTTCAGAACAATTTGGTATTTCATTTGTAGGTGACAAAGTATCGACAGTAACTTCTGAGTTCGCAGAACACCCTGTCACTACAGGTATGACACAACTTCAGACATACGTCAAAATCATCTATGGTTCATCATTGGATGTTTCAGCACCCGCTACAGCAATAATATCTGATGGAGAATGTGACCTTGTCGCGGTTTCAGAGTCAGGATTAGGAAGGATTGTCTGTGTGGGTGCAATCAATCCATTCCTGCAATACAGAAGAGAAACCCCAGATAATGGGGTATCAGACTTCCAATTCTCTCTGAACATAATCGATTGGTTGGCAAAGAATGATCAGAGAACTGCAATTATACCAGATATCGCACAAATTACTGTTGGGTCAGGACCGGATCTAAGCGAACCTGAGATTGAATCCTATGATGCCTTTGTTGGTGCATATCATGACCATACAACACATAGTGATGGACAGAATACTCCTGATGAGATGCTTGAGAAGGCAATCGATATCGGTCTTGATTTCTTTGTAGTCACTGACCACTCTTATGATGTTGTTACAACCAAGGGCGGGATAACTGGGGGACTTGCAATAAAGAGCAGGGTTGAACAGAACTCGCTAGATTTGCACATTGTAGTAGGTGCTGAGTTATCAAAGGGAAGACATTCTGCAGCATTTCCACTCACTGAGAATATCATTACTGACTCACAGCAGGTGATGGTTGATGAAACTCATTCCCAAGGTGGGATCATAGTATTATGTCATCCAACAATTGGGAATTCATACGCACAGACCTATGACAGATTTGAGGAATTGGGATACGATGCGATGGAAGTGGACAATAGCGGATACATATATGGAATGCTCGAGGAGGGCTATTTCGTCAATTTCATGGGAGCCAGTGACGGACACTCTGCACGCTATCTAGGTACATTGTTGAATGTGGCATTTGTCAAGAATCCAACTGGTCCAAATGGAGCCATCAGTGACCAAGATTTGATGGATGCTGTTCTTAACAGACGAATAGTAATTCTTGACAGGGATCATAGACTCGTATATGGACAAGAAGTCTGGGTTAATAGATGGATGGAACTATGGGATGAAGCAAATTCAACTGTTGAGTCAGCTGAGACTCATCTTGAGGGCTTTGAGGAATCAACTGGAATTGCACAGTTGTATCTTGATGCTGCAAAGACTGCTTTGAACTCATGGAACTTTCCAAGAGCCATTCGACTGGCAACTAATGCGACTTCAGATATTGCTCGAGGATTGAACGTTGAGGTCATTGCACCAAACCCACTTGATGTTGAGCCTGATACTGATTTCGATTTCCAGATACAGTTTTCGAATAATCTATCTGACGCTGTTACACTCAATACAAGTCTATTTGCAATGAGAGCCATCACTGTACAACAGACGTATCAAGAAGTAACAGCTCAGGCGGGTGAAACAGAGGTCAGTTCAAGGATATGTCATTCTGATATAGAAGGTTTCGCCCCGTTCTGGTTGAATCTTGTTTCATTTGACACTGAAGAATCTCTCAACCCACTCATCATAAAGGTCGGGGTACTCATCAATAACATCACTTTTGTGATGACCGAAACGGGTTCACGAATCAACGTAGAAGCAAGATTAGTTGTAGGTAGGACTTCAGAATCGAGCATCCAATCAGTGTCTATCACCTACAATGGTGATTCAGGAGCTGAAACCCTTGAGATGGAAGCCTCAGGTTTTGGATACTTCTTTGCGAACCTCGGTGAATATGCTATTGGTACAAACGTTACAGTAACGATTCAGTGTATAGATACATTCGATGTCGTGCATACCATTGATGGTGAAGGGATTGTGAAGAATCCCGCAGCTATAGGAGTAATTCCACCGATGGATCTCATACTTGTCATTGGTGGCGTAGCAATAGTAGCAGTCGTGGGAATTGTACTTGTTAGACGCCATTTCAAGTAAATGGGATGGGCGTACAACTTAATACCCATTTAGCCCGTAAGGTGCCACATGAAAAAATCAAATTTCGTTATGGCATTATTATTGGTCCCATTAATCACAGGGGCAGTTTTTCTACCAATGGCGGCTCCTGTTGAAGCGTGGGGACTTGTAACTCACATGTTCATCGATAATCGGGCAGTGGCATATCTCAGCAATGCCAGCTGGCAGGCAGCATTTGAATACTATTCACCAGAAGTGCTAGGGGGATCGACAACACCAGATCAGGCTTGGCAGGACTGGGATAACCACCTTTACTATCCGGAAACAGGAGAGTATAATGCTCCGGAGGCTGCTTCGAGATGGTTCGATTTGGCTCGAAATAACTTCACTGCTGCTGCTGCTGCAGAAGGTGAAACAGCTATAGAACTCTGGGAAATAGGCTTCTTCTCAGCAGGTGTAATGTCCCATTATGCAGCTGACGTGTGCATACCAGTTCATACTGATGATATCGAGGATGAGATTCCAGACCTTCCATGGCCGGGACATTCAGCATATGAAGGTGAGATCAACAGTAAGAAGGAGTTGCTTACACTTACAGCTCCAACAGAGTCTATTGTTACGAATGTGTCGCAGCTCGTTGTTGATGCAGCAGTCTTCTCTCATCAATACTTCGACACTATTGCAGCTGCATACCCCGATGAAGACTCAACAGCTCTGAGCGATACAGATGTCAGGGAAGCTACTGAGGCCTGTCTCTCTTTAGCGATAAACAATATTCTCTCTTTGTTCTACACGTTGACCCAAGGAATTGATGCTCCGGATGTCACGATAACCTACGACTATGTTGCTCTGTTTGATTATGCTCATACAAATGACTACTCTGATGGTACATTGACCTCTGTGAATCAAACCCTGAATCGAAAGCATTTCCAAATGACTATGCAGGAAAGCGCTTTCACTGAGGGAGCTCTAACAGATGTTGACCTCTTAGTCATAACATGTGGCTTTGGTGACTACTCTTCTGCTGAACTGACGGCTATTGGCAATTGGGCTGCGTCAGGTGAGAAGATGATCATTATCACCGGTAGAGGAGATGCCTCTGAGTCAACCGACGTTGCAACTCCGAATCAGGTCTTAGAAGCTATCAATTCAGATATTCGCATTAACGATGACAATGTCTACATGAACGGAACTTATCGACCATGGTACAATGATTACACTACTATACCAGACATGTCCGAGACAGTAGGTCTTACTGAAGATGTCAATGTAATCACAATGTACTCACCAGCCAGTCTATACTTCATTGCTGATGAGAATCCATTACCAATAGTCTACTCTGATGTCACGGGATATCAGACTGATCAGACACCTCCCGAAATCACAATCATCTATGATGACACACCAGATCTTTTGAATGGTGACCAGATTATTATGATGGCTGCGGAGGAGATTGGTGATCTTAGAGTATTTGTAGCAGGTACAACTTTCTTCAGTGATTTTGACTATGGAAAGACTACATTTGATAATGTTGAACTAATGGAGAACATCTTGGATTGGGCTGCGAGTAGTCGCAGTGTTGATAACATCGACCCAGTTGATGAAGTTGGACCAAGGATAAGCAATGTAGCATGGGGTAACAGCCCACCAGCTGAGAATGAGTCTATAACTATTACAGCAACGGTCACAGACCCTAGCTCGGTTGATAATGTCACACTCTTCGGTACTACAATGGTGGACATGATTAACACAGCAGGTGATGTATACTCAGCTGAATTTACCGATCTTGAAGAAGGAGATGAATTCTGGATAGAGGCGTACGACAATGAGGGTAATCTAGCTATTCGTGCGGATTTCACCATCGAATGGCACCCTGAACCCACCACTACTACAACGCCCACGGAAACAACAACAACCACTCCACCACCAATGGACATGACACTCTTCCTGATTGTTGGAATTGGAGCTATTGGAGTCATCCTAGTGGTAGTCGTCATCATAAAGAAACGATAGACCCGTTTGGGAGGTGCCTTGAAGCACCTCCCATCAATTTCTTTTCATTCCAATAAAGTTACTTACGATAATTAGTCAGGCTACATCAATTTTTGACAAGAACTCCGCCCCGAGAATGTTCATATACAATATCTACCGATGGTTAATGCCGTTGGGTTACGCCGGGGTGAAGTTATGTCAGGCCCCCTTGATTCGAGTATACAAGAAACCGAGATAGAGAAATCAGTCATCCATGCATTTGGATGGTCGATAATTGAATTTGAGGCTGTACTATTTCACAAGTTCTTGATAACTGCAGGTCCGGCCTCCGTAATGACAGAGGAGATGTTCCGTCGTCATCTGATGAGGATGCATTCAAAGGGATATATCTCTCCACTTAATTTCCAAGGACGAAGGGCGTGGAAGAAACTCGTCATTAATTGGGATGCTGATACGGAGGGTCTAGATATTGATACATCCGAGGCTGCCACATCAGAGGAAGTTTCCTATGATAAACCAATGGTATCTGAGAAACTCGTCACTGAATCGAGATCTGTGGCGAGGGATGTCATGGAGACAGTTGAAAGAGGTATAATAGCTGAAGAAGGAATGGATAGAGACCGGACAAAAGCAGCTCTATCTAAACACGCAGAACAGATGCGTAAAGCACTCTCAGATTCACGTGATGATTTTCTCGGCTATGTTGAATCAAATCTACCAACTATAAAGGAAAAGATAGAACAACTTCTTTATACAAAGGGAGAAGATGTCCTACTTCTATCATTGAGAATAATTGCATCCCGTTAACAGTCCCTCTAGACAAGGAAATCTAGGTGTTCAATCAAGAGTGACATAATTAGATATAGAGAGAGCCCTTTAGGACAACAACTCCGGTTCCGCTAACTTTGACCTGATCTATACTTTCCGTATCACCACGCACCTCAACATAGATTTTGCCGGGTCGGTCTACATAGTGTCCTTGTTCTATCACTATACTAGTTACTGGTACTGTGGGATCCATGAGACCATACTTCATAATGTAGCCTGCAGTTGCAGCTGCACCAGAACCTGATACTGGATCTTCATTTACACCTAAAGCAGGGGCAAAGTGACGAGCATGAGCATCAGAGGTCGCTTCGAGTGTGTCTCTAGTAAAGACCTGAATTGAGAAGAAATCATTCTCTTCACACAATTTCTTCACACGCTCATAATCCGGGTTAATCCGCTCAAGAGACCTCATGGAAGAAACAGGTACTACGAGTATTGGTGTCCCTGTGCTAACAGTCTGCACGGGATTAGGTGACATGATATCAGCTAGAGAGAGACCCAATGCCTCAGCAAACTCAAGTGGATCATATGTCGTTGAGAATTCGGGTCGCTCATGAGTGATTTGTACCTCATGTTGGCCAGTAGTTGTATTTTTCACAATCTCAATCTGCAGAACGCCCACATTGGTTTCTAGACTGAACATATTGACATCATTGACTAATTCAAGCAATCCTTCAGCAATCAGTGCGTGGAAAGCTGCATTTGTTGGATGTCCTGAGAAATCAATAGCACCTGAAGGTGTCATGTATCTAAAACGATAATCTGCCACCTTGGATCTTGATACAAAGACAGTCTCCCGGACATTCATCTCCCTCGCAATCTTTCGCATAGTATCATCGCTGAGAGTATCAGCACCAAGAACTACAGCTGCAGGATTGCCACCATAGGGGACATCCGTAAAAGCATCAACCTGAATAACATCTAATGACCGTCGTGGACTCATACAACAGTAACCCGACGAAACATCTCATTTGACCTTAATTAAGAGTCGTGTGTGGTTGTTATTTAGAAATACGGTTTCTTGTGAACCCCGCTATCGCTTCCGAGAAACAGCAACAATCAACACAACAACGACAACAGCTCCAATTCCAACTGCAACGAATAGTAAGTCGCTGGTGGGAGGGGGTGTAGTTGATGTCGTCGTAATATGTGTAGTTGGTGATGTTGTTGATGAACTGGTTACCGATGAAGTCGTGGATATGTCCGAAGTTGTTGTAGAGAATGATGTTGAAGTTGCTGTCGTAGTTGTTTCAGTTGTTGTAGAGAATGATGTTGAGGTTGCTGTGGTAGTTGTCTCAGTTGTGGGGGTGGGGGGTGTGATAGAAGCATTGTCCCAAGTCGAGGCATTAACAAGCCACTTTGATACCTGCAACATCAATGGCCAGTCCGTCTCTGGGTCCTCATGGTGATCGAAGTAGTCAGACCCATCACGGTCACTGTCCTCCTCTAATTCAGGGTGGCAACCAGACAAAAATACACACCCATTTCCATACTGGTATGCGATCTGTGATGCACGATCAGACCCGGTCCAGTATGACACATTGATCATTGGAGGATTATCATCAGGGATGAAGTAAATCCCCTCCCACTGCATCATTGTCAGAGTCGATGGCATTCCGGAGAGGTCTATCTCCGAGCATCCTGTGTTGATATCGACCACATTCATTGATTGATCCAGTTGTCCATCTATAGGACCATATCCAGTCCCGTTGAATAGTTCTAGGAGGTAGGTTCTATCCTGTAACCAATGGACATTGGCACATGCAAAATGTGCACCTCTGCTTATTCCTACATACGACCCACCATTTCTCACAAAGTCACGGATCGCATCTAGACCATCATAATTCAGTTTGACAGTATACTCCCCAAGATTACCAGGTGGGATTACCAGAATATCGTAGTTGTACAGCTCACCATTCTTGATGTGGGTCTCGTTAATAGTTTCGACAGATGCATTATACCATCTATACAGATGTTCAAGTGCAATTCTACAAGCATTTGATATCTCAGTATTGCTAGCAAAAAAAGTAGCAACTTTCACACCTGATAAATCGGCAGCTCCGTTTGCAACTTCATATCTAAGTTGAGTTTGTACACTGTTTGGCGGTAAACACGGCATTAGTATCAAAAGAAATACCGCTATACTAATCACGCTAGTTTTCTTCATTTATCTCCCTCTGAATCGTTGAAACTATAGGAGTCTGCATGAGCAAACTAGGTTATATAACCCTGATTTCGACGCAACCACCTTTGAATGGATTCAATGCAGTTTTGAGAAAATATTTTCAACAACGCTTCACTTGAAAACAATGAGTCATTTCAAATGAGTAACACCAATGCTGACCTAGACAGGGATCCGTTTAGATTGGGTTTGACAAAATTCATTCAATCTGCATACCAGATGCTCCCTTCTCTTGACAAGCCAACTATACTGGATATAGGCTGTGGCTCTGGAGTTCCCACAATCGAATTAGCACGTCTTAGTGGTGGTGAGATTACTGCTATCGACACAGACCAGCAGCAACTTGACAAGCTTCATGAGAGCTGTATTCAACTAGGACTCACAGATAGAATCAGCATTCGACATCTATCAATGAAGGCCATGGACTTTGAGGATGAATCATTTGACCTCATCTGGGCAGAGGGTTCAATATTCGTAGTTGGTTTTGTTAATGGTCTGAGAGAATGGAGACCTCTTCTCAAGGAGAATAGATTCCTTGTGGTCCATGACAGCGATGCCAACATGGAATACAAACGGAAACAGGTATCAAATTGTGGTTATGAGTTACTGGGACAGATCGATATTCCTCATGAAACATGGTGGACTGAGTACTACGATTTACTTGAACAACACATGAATGAGAAAGAGAAGGAGTTTGATAATCAAGTAATAGCTCAAGTACGCAACGAAATCGGGTCCTTCAAAAGACAACGGGAAGGATCTGTCTACTTCATAATGCAGAAATCATGAGAAAACATAGTTGTAGAAGGTGGCGGGCACACGGGAAATCGTGGTAGGAGGGGGGAGTTTCGTAATTGAGGGCATGTAACGAAAATTAGCCCGTACACCCGCCTGGTTTTGTTAAGCTAACTGCCGGCCCTTTGGCCTACCGCGTCTTTGCTCCCGAGGGTGACGCTTCCTATTAAACTTTCTTAAGTTGAAGTTAAATTCGAATTGGCGTGGCTGGCAGATATACTCTCTTCCTACTCTCACTCATTGTACAGGATACTCCGTATATAAGCACGTAAACTAAAATGGACGTAAGAGCCAGAGCTTTCTGCTCTCATATACTGCAAGTCCGATTGCAATGAGGCTCAGCGTCAAATACATGATGTCATGGCCCTTTGGTGGCCAAGACATAAAAAAGAGAATGTATAGGATTAGCATCGCGGAGAAGAGTGTAGCAAGAAAGAGGAATCTGGGTAAGAGGCGTGTTCCAATCTTGACAAACAAAGAGAGAGACCCTGCTCGTACTGTCTTGATGACAAAGTATTCACCATGCGGATCCTTGTCTACGAGCCCCAACTCAGATAGTTTTGTCAGATGATGTAGTGCAAGACTTGGACTAGAGAATCCGAGTTCTCTTTGGACATCTCGGACTCCAATCTTATCACGAGTGAGTAGCAAGGCATAAACGCTCATCGTCCGACCCTTGAGGAGTTTATCTATCTCATCACGTTCAAGTTTTTCATCCACTTTCATTAATCCCTCTTTTTAACCAAACGAACAAGGAAAAGGGTGTCCCGCTTCCTATTAAGGAAACGGGATTACGCGAGTTATTTTAGGGATATGTAACATTGGTAGTGATCAGTTCATAGAAATCTGAAATGAAGTCATTTAGATAGCCGCCCTCTACTAGCCAATAGACAGTGTCGCTAAAACCGGTAATCTGTGGATACCCATGCTGGTTGAGATTGCCAGTCCAAGTACCGTTCCTGATAGATACAAGACCATCTACTGATGTATAGCCTAGATCAAAGAATGTATTGTCGTTGAAGTAGATATCAATACTAAAAGTAGGTGGAAAGTTCTCATATGGATCGTCTGGGTGAGTCTCAGCATTACCCATCAGTCTAATGCCATCATCAACCAATGACCCACTGAGTGTTGCTAGTTCAGGTTGGCTAATGCTTCCATTACCATAGATCATACTACTGTAGGGCGCAAAGAGAACCACAATACTTGG
>JAEOST010000711.1 GCA_016840245.1 Candidatus Thorarchaeota archaeon | reverse complement strand
TTTCACGGTTGTGATGTCCACAACATTTTACCTGATTTTTGTTGCCGAAGCTCTCGGTGGAGGTCCTGGTAAGTATGTTGACGGATTACCCTACGTCGGCATTCTGATAGCTATTCAGATGGCTATACAAATCATCCTTGATTATCCAACTGGTGCTTTAGGTGATTGGATTGGTCAAAGATACGTCCTCGCATCAGCAAGTATCTGTTACGCAATCTCCTTCTTCATGGTTTCATTTGTAGATGTCGCAACTCCATTTTGGTATCTCATTCTTCTATCTGCAGTTCAAGGAGTAGCTAATTCACAACAGAGTGGTGCATGGCCAGCATGGTTTGATAATAACTATCGTGCTGCAATGCCAGGGGACGAGGATAGAAGGCAATATGGTGTTTTCATGGGTAAATTTGGGATGGTGATGGGAATTGTGTCGACATCAGCCCTAATCCCCGGGAGCATAATTGCTGCGGTCTTTGGTCGCCCCTTTGTCTTTCAACTAGAAGCAGTCTTGATGATTATTCTGGCAATTGCAATTATGCGTCTTGTACAAGACTTCCCTGAGGTTGAGGAATCAAGACAGGCAAGGCCAAGTTACAGTGAATATACATCCCTTCTGGGAGATGGAATTCGATTTTTGTTTAGCAATCAATTCGTCAAATACTTGGTTGTTGGAGGAATGCTAGCGGCCAGTAGCATCATGGTGTGGGGTAATCTGATTCTGTTTCCACTATACTTCAGTTATCTCATCACGGATGTAGCTGTGGCTGGGTTCAGGACAATACTCTTCTTTCCAGGGATCTTCTCGCAAGAGAGGTCTGGGGTGTGGTCTCAGCGTTTTGAACCTAAGAAGTGGATACCTCGATTCCGACTGATGCAGACATGTGGTTTCTTCTTCTTTTTGGCTATCTCCGCGATTATGGCTATCTTCCCACCTGCATTACCTGGAGACCCAACAATAGATATCTTACTACCTTTGACAGATATTCCGTTGTTGACACTTCCCTATGTTTCCATTATACCTGTTCTCTTGATGTTGGTTGCATTCATCTCAACCAGTTTCTTTGGAGCATTCGCTGAGATTCTCACGATGAGAGAACTACTTGATGTGATTCCAAATAGAATTCGGAATAGTATGTATTCACTCTCACCCACAATTGCGACAATATTGGCGCTCCCACAGATAGCGATTTTCGGATTATTGCTACCATTAATCGGATTCCCAGCAACCCTTGCACTCTGTGGTACAATATCACTGATTGGTGTGATAATGATACGTCATGGATTGAAGCAATCAAAACCTGCTAAGCAAGATGAAGAGCTTCTTAGAAAAGCGGCTACAAGAGATAGTGATGGTACATTCGAAGAAGGTTGGCCTGACGATGTGTTAGAAGTTGAAACATCTGATCAATTAATCAAAGATAAGACCTCAGATGATGTCTTTGACGATTCTGACCAGTAGCAGCAAAGTTAATACACGCTCATTCCGAATGAACATCGGTGTTTACAATTGACTGACAGGCCGCATTTTCTAACCGTTGCCTACTCTGATCGTGGTCTCACGACCATGGATTATGAGAAAAAGATGGTACGTGAGAAGGATGTAAAATTTGATGGAGAAGATGGCTCATTAGAGGTCACCGATGTCCGTATTGTGTGGTATAAGAAACCAAGTCGGATGGGTGGTCTCAAGAAGTTTGGAGCCGTTGCAGGAGCAATAGCCGGAGCTGCACTACTTGAGGGAGCGGGTCGCCAGATGGGTGGACTCGGTGGTCGCGCATTGCGTGCTGCTGGACGTGGAATTGGATATGCCGCAGTTGGTACTGCCATTAGTTCATGGACACGTGATTCATACCTCAACAAAGACAATAAAGGAAATACTGAGAGTCTAGCGTTACCGCTTGTTGCAATAAGCAATGCCGCACAGAGTGGTGACCGTCTAATTCTTGACCTTGGATCTGGAGGTAATGTTGAACTCAAGTTCAAACAGAAGAAAGTCATTCCAACAGTAATAGCGAATATCTCCGGAGCGCAACAGTCCGGAAAGTGTCCATATTGTGGAGCTGGAGGCGCATCAGGCGCTGCATCCTGTGGTAAGTGTGGTGCTCCATTAGGAGGTTCTGGAGGAGTATCTTCTGCTGGTGGTGGAGGTTCTGGCTTCTGTAAAAACTGTGGTCAACCATTGGATGCGGGAGACCGGTTTTGTGGTAAATGTGGTCACCAATCAGACTAGCTATAATTTCTGAAATCGAACAATTACATGTGGGCGGTGAAAAAACTTCTCCGACCCACTCCTTTCTGTTTTTATCTAAAGAGATCTTCTTCTTGAGATCGATTGATACATGATGCACCCTCAGATCCTTCTTCGTAATTGTACCCTCTTACAATGACAATAGGTATACCCTCAGCTGCCTGTCCCATTATTGGCTCCGCAACTGCCGCAACTTCATCAACCTGACAGACAGTAGATCTTTCGAGGGCTCTTCCACGAAGGTCCAATCGTCCTCTGTTGTACTTGAAAGCATTAATGCGTGAGCATCCAATAGCAACATTCACCGAACCTCTTCGCCAAGGTCTCCCTTGTGTGTCTGAAATAACTACAGCCAATTTGCAACTAGATCGTTGTTCCAATTCCTCTCTGATACGTTTAGCACTAGCATCAGCATCTTCTGGAAGTAGAATGTAATATCCCTCTGGTGCATTTGATTTATCAACACCACTGAAATTACATATCAACCCACTAATGGTCTCAGTAATTAATACACCATCTTCCCTGAGTATCTCTTTACTCTCCTGCAGAGCTAGTTCTACTTGGATCGGATCGAATCCATTACGGTTCGCAATCTCCTGGGCTCTTTCTGATATTGTAACTAACCTACCCTCAATAAGACGGCCCTCTACTTTCGAAACGATAGTATGTGCAATGACCAGGATATCCTGATTTTGCAGGGCAATCCCACTGGAATCTAGACCCATCTGGATTAGTTCTATCAGACTATCTCCATACTTTACTAGAGGCAGCCCATCAATTCCAATGACTTCTATCACACCTCTTGTCACCAGCAGACCTCATCATATCTTTACTGGATTGAGTTGTTAGATTCGCTTGTGGTTTAAGTACCATTCATAACAACAATATTTTGTGAAACACCTTCTGGAGCGTCTTAGGAGTCACCAGAAGGAATTTTACACGCGAATGACTAATAAGAGGAGCGTAAACCGTTAATATACGGAGCAGAAGACGACCTATACCGGGGAATGGGTTTATGCATCCCTCTCTTAGATTGATACAACTGCGCTGCACAAGATAGTATGATGGAGTGAAACAATTGAGTCGAAATAGCGGAGGTTCTCCTTCCGGCGATATTAAGCAAGGTACAATTGCTAAGTTCATGCGTAAGAGAACTCAGCTTGTTGGTTTTGAAACCGGTCTAAACAAGCACACTCAGTACGCAATTGAATTTCTAGATAATGCAATTGATGCTCTTGAGAGTTGGTGGTGGAAGACTAGTAAGAGACCCCGTCTAAAGGATGATCTGGACCCGAAGATTGTTGAAGAAGTTAAAGAGAAACTCAAGGATGATCTTTACGATTCAATCGCACTAAGTAAGAAGTTAGAGAAAGATGTACGTTCTGGTAAGGAAATTGAGATTCCACCTCGCAGAAAAGAATCCCTTGAAGATAGAATTACTAGATTTCGCAAGTTCCTTGTTCCGTTTAGGAGTCTCATTAACAAGAGAGAACCACTTGTTGTAATGCAGCTGACAGAGATTCAGATGCCTGACCTTGTTCCACTAGATGATGAGGATGGCTTCAAGGTCTATGAATTCACTTGTTTCGATAACGGTGTAGGAATGGTGCCCGCGGATTTAGAGAAATACGGAATCTATCTTGCATCAAGTAAATCCGAGAAACTGAAACAGACAAGAGGAAGTCAAGGATTTGGTGCACCATCTGCTTTCAGTGATGCACAGAACACAACTGGAAAGCCGATTTTTGTTGTCAGCAAACGATTCACATCTGAGGAAGCTACTGTAACTGACTATTACACTACAACTGCAAACACAAAGGATTACGTTGGTGGTCCGATAAACATGGACCTCCCATTTGAGCATGGTACATACATTAGACTCAATTATCTGAATATTCAGTATCGTCGAGGTTATGCTGACATTTACTCAGAGATGGCTTCTCTGCTAAACTCCCATGTTACGATTGTTTTTATTGACCCGTATGGAGTAGTTCACTTCTTTCCTCGAAGAGTGAAAGGATTTCCAGAGGAACCAAAATACGCACAGCCACATCCAGCTAGTATTAGGATTGGTGAATTTCAGGACCTGTTGAGAGAAACCTCAGAGTTGGAGATTCGTGGTTTTCTTACAAAGGCATTTTGTCGACTTAGCTCGAACAAGGCAAAAACTATCCTGGAGAAAGCAAACAAGGAATTACGTCGACGAAGGCTTGATACTCTAAGTCTACGAACACCAACAGATTCATTGGATAAAACAGAGGTCGAGCTACTGTATAAAGCGTTCTCGAATGAAGATTATATTGCTCCTCCAACAGACACCGTTATACCTGTTGGTGAAGAAGTATTTGAGCAGACTATCATGATGGCTTACAAACCCGATTTTGTGACTTCAGTCACACGTAAACCCACCTCTGGAAAAGGACTCTCATTTGCAGTCGAGGTGTGTATCGCCTATGGTGGGGAAATCAAACCAGCCAGTTCAGCTCCAATGGTTTTGTGGAGATTTGTTAATCGGGTTCCAAAACTTCGTGATAATAGTGATTGTGCTACATGGAAAGCCGCTGCAAGTGTGAATTGGAAGAATTACAAAGTACCAACCTTCGACAATGGAATCCCACGAGGTCCAATTATGGTCTTTATTCATGTTGCTGGAGCATATGTTCATGTTATGTTCAAAGGTCAGAGCAAACAGGCTCTAGCTGAAGATGAAGTTCTACTTAGAGAGATTAAGCTTGCATTGGAGGACACAGGACGACGATTTAGAAGGTTCATAACCCGACGTGAAACTGCTCGCAGAAAGGCAAAGCGTGCAGGTATCC
>JAEOST010000710.1 GCA_016840245.1 Candidatus Thorarchaeota archaeon | reverse complement strand
GATTCGACCCACTGGATCCCACGATTCCATTGATTGAGTCTGTGCTGATTTCAATGCCTCTTATAGTCGGATTTGTAGTTGCCATGGTTAGTTTTACAGTCTTCATTAGGTACAAATTCATTCAGATGAGAGAAGCAACTATTCAAGGAGATATCCGCAAGGAAGAAGACGCTTTGGAATATCTACGACGTTCTGCGTTAGCTGATGAAGCTGATGAAGCTGATGTTCAAGATGATCAGGACAACATCTAGAGGTCTCTTCTTCTGAAAGGTAAGGACGCACCACAGAATGGACATGTGACAAGAAGGGGTCCAGAGTACTCGATATTTTCCCTACTTAATTTGCTACCACAATCAGAGCAGAATTTCGGAGGTTCATGGACATGGTCTTCTTCTGCGAATTGGACATCTCTGTGAAATGCTTCATTCTCTATATATCCACCAACTCTCTTGGTTCGGATTCCCCACTCTAGAATCTCCTTGACTTTATCATGAGCAAGTCCTGTTTCATCAGACAGTTCTCCTATTGAGACTTCACGACGAACCATAGCAATATTCAGTACACTTTTCTCTTCCTTGGCAAGTGCTTTACTCATTCGAAGTGGAATTAGACTAACGAACATGGAGACAACTCCAATGGCAGCTATTAGAAAAAGAAAGTCAGGAATTTCGTACCCCACGAGGAGATATGATAGTACTGGTGGTCCTGTTCCAACTAGAATCATAAATCCAACCATGCTAAATACACAAAACTTTCCTGAGTAGTCAGTACTCCTAGACATGATAGATTCGGGTTGGGGAACGTGAGATTTTAGTCTTGTTCCTTATCACGCATAGCCTTCTTTGCTATCAGCTCATTCTGGTGAACACGAACCATCCAAATCGATCCAACAAGTCCGACTGCTCCGACTATTGTTAGGACTAACCAGATGGGTCCTTGCATTGGATGACTAAGAAGAGCTGTGAGTATGAAGATGTTAAGGGAGGCAAAGAAGAAACCGAATGACACAATTGTTGAATAGTAGGACCATGGCATCTGTGGCATGTTATTCACACTCCAGCCAGCATCTTGCTCCATTATATTCGTTGCTCAAGTATCTGGAATCAAGTGAGTTCCTCTGCACTCTCGATCTGTGGGCCCTCTCCAGCGTCCTCATCCAGCGGTGTCAAAAGAATTCCCTCCTCTGTCACCTTGAGCACGACTCGCTTTCCTATGCCTGAGAGCCGACGTACTGACTCAGGAATGACAAGTCGTCCCTTTGCATCAATCTCGCTGATGTCACCATAGAGCGTGTGTTTCTGTCCCTCTATCAATCCGTCACGGATGTGAAGGACCCTATCAGCATACGCTGCCACTCTGGGGTTATGAGTTACATTGATGATGGTCGTTCCCAAATCACGGTTGGTATTCTTTAGAGCCTCCATGACCTGTTCGGTTGTTTCTGTGTCTAACTCTCCTGTTACTTCGTCAGCCAATATCAGTTTGGGTTCATTAGCTAGAGCAACACAGATTGCTACTCGCTGATTCTCACCCCCAGAGAGCTGGTGTGGTCGATGACTCATTCTCTGTCCAAGGCCCACCATCTGGAGGAGTTCTGTTGCCCGGGTCTTTGCATCTCCTTTCTTCTGTCTTGCAAGGCGCATCGGTAGCATGACATTTTTCAGGGCTGTCAAACCCGGTACGAGGTTACCCGTCTGCCAAACGAATCCGACCTGTTTCTGTCTATAGAACTGAGCCTGCCTATCGTCCATGAGAGTGACGTGGTATCTATCATAGAGAACTGTTCCCGCTGTTGGCTTATCTAAAGCTCCAATCATTTTCAGAAGTGTTGATTTTCCTGATCCCGACGGACCAACAATGGAGAGAAACTCCGACTCACTAACCTCGAAGTCAACTCCCCTGAGTGCAATGACTTCCTTTATGCCTCTACGGTAGACCTTCATGAGGTCTCTAACCACAATCTTGTATTCTTCTGCTATTTGTGTAAGATCTTCAGACATTATAATTCACTCCAAGTATTGAATCTCCTCTGCTATATTCCGCGTCAGTATTCGTTTGGAGACCAAGTAATTAGCCAACAATGCAAAGAGAATGCTTCCCCCTATGACACCACCTAGTAGGAGTAAGGGTATGACAAGAGTTACAGGTAATGTAGTCCAAGCAAGAGTTGTCACTGCACCCATAAAGAATAGGGGTATCATGGAAATCAGATATGCCAACACAATTCCAAGCGTCACCCCGATTAATGCTGCAAGAAGTATCGTGACTGCTGTATCCAAGAGAACTGGTGTTACAATAGATTGGAATTCTGTACCAAGTGCTCTAAGAATTGAGAACTGTTTTCTAAGATTTCTCCCTCGAATTGCTGAAACTATGGCAACACCGATTGTGAGATAAAGAATGGAGAATATGATGTTCAATGTATAGGTTCCCAATACAGTCTGACCCATCCTTGATGTCAGAACAGTATCTATGTCATCATAGGGTGACTCAGCGGGCTTGAAACTCCCAGGAGCGATCTCAAAGAGGTCTATCATGACCTGGGTCCTATTTGCACCCTCTTCCAAACTTACGTATATCTTGTTGATCTGGTTGCGATGCATCGTATCGTGTAAGTAGTCTATATTGACAACAACGAAATCTCGGATATAGGGTTCACCTGGAAGGTAGGTTGATCCAACTCCATTTAGATTTGAACACATTACATCGACAATCGTGCAATCGCTCCATTCTGTTCCGTTAAGGCTAGTGACTCCAAGCTCAACTTGATCTGAATACACTGGAATTCGCATTCCAAAAAGACCTGACTCGTAATGATCAAGTGGTTTGAAACTTGAGAGTAAACTAGTGTTTCTTAGTCCTAACTGGCTGATAGAATTTTCTGGAGTATTGTATAGAGTGAAGTAATCTAACCAGAATGCTGAAGCAATCCACTCATCTGGTTGTACACCTATGATGGAAATAGAACGCGTTACTTGCCTACTACCACCCCAGTTTGCTTCCGTATAGCTAATCTGTGCGTCTGTTACAAAAATACCACTCGCATCCTGTACTCCCTCAACTGCAGTGACATTCTCAAGAATATCAAGAGTCACATTGGAAACTGATTGTTTCACGTCAATAGCAATATCAGATCCAGTGTCGAAGAAGAGCAGATCACTAACATGATTCGTTCCTGTACTGGCTCCAACAGATGATAAGACTCCTGCAGCAAAAACAAGTGCTATGAACATAACGCCCAAGGCTTCACTCTTTTTATAGAATCCTGAAGTTCTTCCGATTAATTTTGCCCCAACTGCAAGAGGTGGTTTCTTGAATTTAGAGAATACTTTTGCCTTCACTTGCGATGTTGGTCTGGATGCTAATCGAATGAATGCTAATACGAAAATAACAAGGATTGGACCAAGAGTAACAAAGATGCTGTAGGTATTTATCATGAACATTCCCGAGAATGAGAACATCAGAAGTAGTGGAAACATAAGATATCCACAAATAACGAGAGCTATCAGTTCTGGAAATACCCCACCCATCTTCTCCTTCTCAGCTAGAATGTCCTTCTCTAGAACGCTGTGAGCCTCTGTGGGTGTCATTAGTAAAGCCTTCACAGCTTGTGGCAGAGCCAAGAATAGACCAACTAGAAATGAATATACAAATATTCCGATAATCACGTATGGTGATAAAATAAGATGAAACTCAGAGAGTAATCCAATGTCAAATTGCAAAACATCCACAACGCTACCCGACAAGAGTGCTGCAAGGACTCCTGCTAGGACTGCTCCTAGACTTCCTATGACTCCAACTACTGTGGCATTTCCGAGAATCCATCTGAATGCTTGCCAACCAGATGCACCACGAGTCTTTACCGTTCCAACATCTCTTCGATTTTCATCAGCTAATAATGCAGTGTTATACTGTACCAAGATAATTCCCATTACAATGGTAGGTATTGAGAATGAAACTGCAATAACGGTCATTCCAGAAAACCATGCAGAGTATTCGTATACTACTTCAAGCAATTGGAAGTCAGTCACTTGCAAAAACGGGAGAGCAGTCTGTTCAATTCTTCTTTCAATATCCTGAAGATAATCATTTACAGTATTAGACCCACTCTGTACTACTTCATATCTGTTAAACTTCACCCAGAGTTCCTGTGAAAGGGCTTCATATTGACCATATCCAATTGCCGAGAAGCTCTCTTCAAGTTCCGCTCTGGCAGTAATCATATGGAGTGAGCTTGATCTGTCGTCGTCCCATTCATGCCACCCGAGGAAAATTTCAGATTCAAATGTTCCTACTATGATGTATTCCTTGAAGTATTCAGTTAATACCCAATCATGCGTAATGTCATTATACTCCCAATTCTCAACAGTGGCGTTATAGAGGTCGCCAATTTCCAATCCCTCTTCGATTATCAGGTATCTACTCAGAAAACAAGTTGAGTTGCTTAGGTCTTCAGCGTCGCCATCAAGAACTACTGAATTTGGAAATGAATCGAAAAAGGATTCGTCTACTCCAAGGAATGTTTGTTCTCTATATTCGTAGTATGATTGAAGAAATGTCACATTCTCGACATGGACTACTCCATCCTGATGCCATGTGATATTGTAAGCGTCATCCAGAGTAAAATTACTCTGTTCGTAAAATGGGTACGTGAATGCTATCCGCATATCAATGTCAACATTTTCGGTTAGGTCGTCAAGTACATCAGGTCCTGCTGAATCCATATACACCAACACGCCACCTAGCACTCCAGATGCTAGAGAGAACACGACTAATGTTAATGCAACCTGCGGAGCTTGTGACATCAATCTAGATAGGAGGAACATCTCACGTGTCACCTCCATATGGATTTGCTTCAGCCCAAGATGCATTCAGTGATTCTGACAGTCTGATTTTTGATCCTATTATTGCTGCTGCCGCAATGAATGCTAGAATTGATACAATGAAGAAGAACAGCACTTGAAGGAGCATTCCCCATGGAATTACAAGGAATGTCTGAACGGGATAAAGCAGCGTGCTGTATGTATAGCTCCAATCTGCCGTCAGAATAGCACTACTGACAAAGAGTGGAGAAAAACCAGTTACTAATATGAGGCTCATGAGAGTAAGGACAAACATCTCTGTTACTTGGATATTAATGACTACTCTGCGCATAGCTCCAATTGAACGAAGCAGAGCCATCTCACGTTTTCTTACTCGAACCCCTTCTGTTGCATAGATTGTGAATGCACCAAATACAGTGCCAATCAATGCAAACATCATCATTGAATCTACAGATCTGTCCATTTGATATTGGACTGAACCAGTGTAGGCTTCAGACAATAAAGATGCAGAGGTCCAGCCATTAACATCAATAACAGCACCACCACCGGAAGCAAAAATATCCCCGAAGAGTT
>JAEOST010000709.1 GCA_016840245.1 Candidatus Thorarchaeota archaeon | reverse complement strand
CATTATATCGAAAGAGCCACATATCCCAATAATCTGACACCGTATCCGCAATGTTTCCAGCAACAGCGAATCCACCATCACTACATGTAACAATCGTGGAAGCTTGATCATTGCCGGCTCTTGTAACAGTGGTATCCCATGACGTTCCATTTGCAAAAGCTGGAATTATCATCATTTGAAGAAGAATAAACGAAGCCAGACACACAAGTAGTTTCTTTTTGCTTCTCAATATACACTCACCTGCAAAGATTGATTCGGGACCTGCTAGAAACCGGATAATTTGTCAAAGCTATAAGGATATGAAATCAAGTACGGCCTGAAAGGATAATCTGTGTTTCTTTGTTACACCCCTGAAATTTATGCTGCTAATTCATCATGAAACCAGCAGATACGAATACCTTCGGAATATGATACTCATACCCTTCTCAAAAGGTTTCTGTAATTCTTAATTTGACCAACTAATGGATTTGAGTGATAACAGAGGAGCATATCTTGGAGGTTCCTTGAAAGCAAGCCCTTATTGGGAATTAGTTTGTATGTTTGGTGGCTATCTCTCAAGAGATAGGGAGGAAGGTATATGCCGCGTGTAAGGGTTCTCACGTTTTCTATAGTAATTTGTATCATTCTACTGATGCAACTGGTTCCGACCAGCAATGTTGATGAGCCTGCTCAGTCGAGTCAAGAATTAGTGGTTAGAAACTCATCAATAGCCTACACACCACATGCACCACTTGAAATCAGAAATGATACTGCATTAGCTGCTGCAGCTGTGAGTGGAACTGGTGATGAGGGTAATCCTTTCATACTTGAGGGCTGGAATATCACAAATGACGAGGATATTGGGATATACATCTATGGAACAACACTCTACTTCATCATAAGGGACTGCTGGATTGATGGAGGCGATTCAGTAGATGGGAAGAGTGGGATATATGTTGGTGGAACTCCTTGGGGGACTGCGGTCATAACACGAGTTCATGTTCAGGATGGAAACACTGGAATAGGGCTTTCTGACTCGTTGAATGCCACAGTTTCAGATTGCATTATCAGAAGGTGCACCAAGGGAATATACATATTTGCAGGTCTAAATAACACAATCAGAAACAACACGATATATGATTGTAAGGAGCAAGCAATAGTAGGCACCTCTAACCAAATGAACATTATAGACAACAGATGTTATCAAACAAACTTCAATGGAGTATACGGGGACGTAACCAACTGGGGTACAGGAATCCATGTATTTGCTGCAGGTGGGTCTTATGTTTTCAACAACACCTGTTACGACAATTGGTATCATGGTATTAGTATAGACACTAGCTTTGTGACAGTCATTGAGAATAAGGTTGACAGAAGCCGTATGGATGGCATATACTTCGAGAGTAATAACGGAATCTGCATGAACAACACAGTGTCCGATAGCGGAGAGTATGGCATCGCCGTATGGGCAGATTCAGCAACTATCTCAGGTAACGTCGTCAGTAGAAGTCTGATTGGAATCAATTTCTATGAGAGTCCAAGTTGCACAGTTGAGAGCAATCGTTTGTATGAAGATGGATTCTTATTCCAAGGAACCGATGTTGGAGATTATTCCTCGATGGGTGTAAAGGACAATTTAGTAAATGACCTTCCACTTGCGTATCACGTCACTGAAACCAGCTTATCGATTACTGAGCCGCATGGTCAAATCATATTGATTGATTGTATAGACGTTGAACTCTACAATCAGAATTGTTCGAATACCTACTATGGGGTATTCATCAGGTGGAGTGACGAATGCATGATTTACGACAGTATAATGAAAAATTGTAAGGCACATGGCATTTATGTTGAAGATTGCACTGACTCGCATTTTGAAAATGTGACTCTATCTCACAATGACAATCAAGGTCTGTACATGAGATTTTGTGATACTATGGAACTATTTGATATCACAGCATCAAACAA
The DNA here is from genome assembly GCA_016840245.1 of Candidatus Thorarchaeota archaeon. Next base: position 10,677 of record JAEOST010000709.1, on the reverse strand, counting down.
TGTTCAGAGTGGTATCTATCTGGTTGAATCCACATCAGTCACAATATCTGGTGGAAAGTTCAGTGAGAACACCCATGGCATTCACCTGCAAGACTCAGGTTCAGCAAATATCAATGTCAATACATTCTTCAATAATTCAGAATATGGACTTAATCTAAATCAACATTGGAGTACAACTGTTACTAGCAACAGCTTCACAAATGACGGAATACTACCCCAAGGTATCTCAGTCCACAATTTCACAAGATATGTGGATGATGTCAGTGGGAACATGGTCAATGGGGAACCTCTGACTTTCTATGATGGACTTGAGAATGAGGTCATTTCGACTGAACATGGACAGGCATTCCTAACGAATTGCACTAATGTGACTCTGTCATCTCAGACCTGTTCTGATACAACTGTTGGACTGGGGGTATACTACAGCACGGGATGCAGCATTGTGGACTCGGTGTGTTCATACAATTCGCAACTAGGAATTGTAGTACACAAATCGAACGATACTGAGATCCAAGATACGACATGTGAATACTCACGTACATCTTCTATAATGATTGAGCACTCCTTAGGTTCATATATCTCCGATAGTTTCTTCCGAAACAGTGCAAAGGGGATTCAAATCGCTTTGAGCGAAACCACAACTGTTGAACGCAATGTAGTCACTGATAACCAAGAGGAGGGAGTACGCTTTACGTTCAGTAACCATACACTACTCAATGACAATGATTGCAGCTCAAATGCCATCTCTGGTATCATGGGTGAGTGGTCTTTCGCCCCAGTCCTTGTCAACAACCTCTGTCAACTCAATGACATGGATGGAATCGATCTGTTTGATTGTGATGGTTCAGTTCTGGACAACAACGTATGTACGAAGAATGTACTGTCAGGTTTAGCACTAGAGTCGTCAGATTCATGCTATATCACTGATAATTACTTCAATGAGAATGGTGAACATGGAATCTCGATTGATAGCTCTGATTCACTGATAATTAGCTGGAATGTCCTCTCCAAGAATGGCAACTTTGGACTGATGGCTTCAACTACAGATTCATGTGTAATTAGCAAAAATATAATCTCAGAGAATTCTGGATACGGGATGTATAACATACTTAGTCAGAGTCTTCGTGTGCATCACAATCTGTTCATTGATAATAACATAGGACTGATGCAAGCTTATGAGACGACATCTGATTTCAGTGAGTGGTATGATGTATACACTGGTGAGGGTAACTACTGGTCTGACTGGGATGGAGCTGGACCGTATTATATTGATGGTACAACTGGAGCACTGGACATCTATCCACTAGGTCCAGCTGACGCAGATGGAGATGGAGTGCTCGATGAGTGGGAGATTCTTAATGGATTAAATCCATATTCAGATGATAGTGACAATGATAACATACCTGATGGATACGAGATTGAAAACGGTCTGAATGCGACTATGGATGATAGCGGTCTCGATGAGGATGATGATGGGCTTACAAATCTAGAAGAATACTCTCTTGGAACCAGTGCGAACAACAGCGATAGTGATCATGATGGTATGCCAGACCTGTGGGAGATTGAGAACTACCTGAATCCACTCTATGATGATTCAGGGCTTGATCCTGATGGAGATGGTGTGTCCAATATAGATGAGTTTCTTGCCGGGACGAATCCGATGGCACGGGCAACTACACCTCCTGCAACAACAAAGACTACCTCACCAACCACTCCACCAACGACTACAACGAGTTCCACATCAACAACTACACATACAACCTCTCCAACAACAACACCAACCTTACCTCCAACCGATATTCTACCAATACTTCTTGCACTTGCTGGAGGGTTCTTAGCCGGAGTCATAGTTATTGCAATAATCATGCGAAAACCATGGAGGAAGTCTGAGGGTTAACTGAAGTGTTTAGTCGCCAATCTCGATTACTACTTCAACATGAGCGGAGTGCCGAAATCGTGTCTTCGAAATTTTACCCTTGACTGTCACAACCTTCTCCGTCTTTAGACTGGACTGTACAACAGACACAACATATCCATCGAAGTAGTCACTCAGAGTAACAGCAATGACATCCCAGAGGGGATTGTTGGTCTTTGTGTCCCACATGAAGTCATAGTAAGAGATAGCAGACGAGGTTGAACGGTTGAACACACTGTGAACTTTGATGCCCTTTGGCTCTAGTAATTTCTTGATGTAGTCCTTCCTTCCAGCTAATGGCCCTGAGAGACTCATATATCCAGACCCTCATACTCTGGTCGAATCTCGACCTTAAGGACTCCAACCCTCTTGTTTTAATTGATCACGAACCCTTCGAGCAATCTCACCTGCATCTCCCTTAATCTTGCATATCTCATCCAAGACCTTTGGAATCTCTTCACGAGTCATCTCGCCAGAATCAATGAGCGCTTGAGCTCGGTCCATGAACTCCTTCCTCTCGTCCCTTGCCGTGATCAAGAATATTGCAATATACTCTGCACTCTTACTTAGTTTCATTTCATCGCCTCTCAAATCATCAATCGTCAAAGAGGGCAGCACCTTGTGAACGAGAAAGCCGAGCTGACACATCCCGAATAAACTCATCCCCTCAATATACCCAAACAGTCTATGGGCAACCAATGAATCTGTCAAGACCTTCAATACAAACTCTGGATCAAAACCGGTATGAGTTACTGACCCCCTACTCTCTGACATGTGTTAGTGGTGTTAATTCATCTATATTAATCTAGAGAGAAACTGAGGTTAACACGACTTCTTATGTCACTTCAGACCTGGTTTGACTCGTGACGCTACATCAACACCGTCGTTCTCAGCCATCTTGAGTAAAAGTGGAATCAGTGAGAGGTCTATTGAAACCAGATATGCAAGCCTCTTGTGTGTATATGACCTCGCGCCACTTGAAAGGAGTTCCCAGAGGCGTCGGTAAGAGTACTTCAATTTACTGAACTCGTTCTTCAAGAGACTGAAACCATTAGCATCACTAACTGCATCTTTGATAAGATTCTCAAAATACTCGGTTTCTATTGCTAGTCCCTCTGAAACAAAACTGTGGTATTGTAGGTCATATATTGTAGGTCTCATTCCAGTGACACTATCAATATCATCATAGTTGATGACAAAGAGGGAGGTCTTCTGTTCAGGAAACAGGGTTTCCAACTGCTCCTTGACAACTTGTGCGATGCTCTTGTTGGTGTGTATCAAATACAACGAGTTACCAAGAATTATCTGAGCACAAATTGTGGCAAAACTCTTGATAGAAATTGTTTGTTTGTCTCCGAAAGAACTGATGACAGACCCTAGATCGTGGACTGAATCCTCCTTAGGAAGTTCGCTTTCTGTGTCGACTGCAGGAGTATCCTTGACCTGCAGCATTGATGGATATTCTACACCACGAACCTTGAGGTTCTTATCCAGATATACAAGAATAGCATGTTGAGGAGAGCCGTGCATGGATAGGACTGTAGTGATTCCACTGGTGTTTGCCTCGACATCACTCTCTGTGACATCCAAAGGAACGTTTTCTTTGCATATATTGCAGAAAGCGTAGACCTGACCGGGCTCTACTTTTGCCATAAGCGTATCAATTTACTTAATATCTAATATTAAAGTATATTGTGGCAATATGTATTCCACTACTAATCAGATACAAAACCTAATCAATTCACAAGTAGATGTATTCATAGAATCGTGTTGTATAGAATAGGGGACTAACTGTGGTGACAGGCGACAATCAAGAAATAGTCCAAGTATTCTTGGAGAGATTATCATTTCCTAACATCTGTCCAGTCTGCTGTAGTCAGGCTGACACTGGAACCCACATCAAGCTTAACTTTGGAAATTATCTGGATGCTTCAGTGTTCTCAGGATTGTTAGTCAAAACCGGACACTCTGCACGTGCTAGATTACACACACATGGGACAGATTTCTCACTGAGAAAGTCGTTTTCAGTACCAACATGCAGTGAACACAAACCTATGGAAATACAGCCGTTGATCAAAATTGCATGGTTTGCATTCTCAGTTATCAGTATCTTACCTATTCTGCTTCTATATTATCAAACAAATCAAGCACTCATACAGGGCATCATTTTTTCATCCTCTTTAGTTGGGCTTGTATTGTGGATTCTTCTACTGGCTGGACTGTCAGCTTACATCTATTGGCCTAGATCATTTCAAAGGTACTTCAAGATTCTTGGTCACGCTCCTAATGGTGCAGACCTCCTAATAGAAATCAAAAACGCTACTTATAGAGCAGAATTGCTGAAGTTGAATCCAATGCATGCGGAGATAGTCGAGATGTAGATGACCCTACATCAATGAATTATATGTCTAACTTCAGTTTGAAGGTCTTCTCAAGTTTGTCAAGCTTTGGACTGATGACATAACGGCAATAGCCCTGGTTTGGATTGTTACGGTAGAAATTCTGGTGGTAGTTCTCAGCGATGTAAAATTCTGCGAATGGGACTACTTCGGTCACAATTGGTCGTTTCCAAGTTCCGCTTGCATCGTATCTAGACTTGACACGTTCCGCAGTTTCTCTCTGCAGATCATCATGATAGAAAATAACTGAACGGTACTGGGTTCCTACATCGTTACCTTGGCGATTCAAGGTAGTGGGGTCGTGAGTTTCTAAGAACACCTCGAGTAATTCCTCGTAGCTTATCTGTTCTGGATCAAACTCAATCTGTGCAACCTCGGCATGTCCAGTGTTCCCAGAAACGACCTGCTCGTAGGTGGGATATTCTACATGTCCGCCCGAATATCCTGATACAACTGATGCAACGCCCTTCAATTGTTGAAAGACTGCCTCAACACACCAGAAACAACCTGCTCCAAATGTAGCTAATTCCATGGATTTCATTATTCCTTAAAAATGAAATAAAGGAGTCGATTAGACTCCCATCTTGTTGGCCCAGTCTAGTGCCTTCTGGAAAGAAGTCTTAGGACCGTGTTTAGCCTTCACATGATTGGCCTTCTCGTCATCGGAATCGAATGTGATTCCGCATGGTGCACACTCAATAGTAACTGTTGAGGTCATAGTTAATCACTATTAACAATAGTTAATTCAGTAATATAAGTGTGTCGGAAATCAGACTGTTCGATTTGGTAAGTTCAAATTAACGACAAAATAGAATAATGACCTCCCTAGTGTTTAATGCAATCAGGGGATTCGTCGTGGATAGATTCAATCTCGAATTCAAAGTGGTCAAGGGAGAACACACTGGACTCAGTCTACATTCTGGGACAACGAGTGTTGACCTTGCATCACGTGAGATTCTATGGCTTGATCTCTCTCCACTAGGACAATGCCCGCAGCTCCAACAAGTAGTGCTCAGTCATAACAGTCTTGAGCGAATCGACCTGGAACCTCTCAGAAATTGCACAAATCTTGAATCACTGCATCTAGACTGGAATAAGCTGGTTAGCATTGACCTTAATGCTCTACAAGATTGTCCCTATCTCAGATATCTAAGTCTGGCAAATAACCAACTATCTCAAATTGACTTGACCCCATTGCAGAAGTGCAAAACCCTTCTGATTGTAGAAATTGATTCTAATCTACTAACATCCATTGACCTACAGCCATTGAGTAGCTCGAGGGGTATCAAGGCGCTAAGTCTAGGAAATAACCAGTTGACAAGTCTTGACCTATCACCTGTTCAAGCTCTATCAGGTATACAACAGTTGAATCTACGGTCGAATTCCCTTTCCTCGATCGACCTACAGTATCTAGGTGATTGTGCAAAGCTTCAGACATTGGATATCTCTCAGAACAGATTGAAGACAGTTAATTTGAGTCCTATCAGCTCATGCAGAAATCTACAACGACTTGGACTCAGCGAGAATAGACTGACGAAAATTGACCTTACTCCTCTCTCACAACTTACATCACTCGAAGGATTATGGTTGGGAAATAACAAGCTGAAGCAGATTGACCTAGCTCCTCTTGCTAATTTGAGGAGTCTTCAAGACATTGATCTTGCTGAGAATAGTCTGGAAAGTTTGGATCTGTCAGTAATCAGCTCCTGTGTAGGAATTCAAAGATTGAGACTAAATGGGAATCCACTCAATGCTATTGACCTATGGCCTGTATCAAATTGGCAAGTGCTTAAAGAATTGAATCTTGAGAGTGTTTCACTTGGACAGATTGATGTCAGTGTATTGTATGTTTGCACCAATCTCTCAGCACTCACAATCGATGATTCTATTGAGTTGTTAGCGGATTCTCTTTTCAAATTCCATGAGAATCCAGAGTGGTTGTCTGAGGATGCTGCTTCTAAGATTCAATGGAGAAACTATAAGACACTTTCATCATTGGTTGGCTGGCTTCAAACATTTGAACACATTGGGAGAAGTCTTCAGTATATTGATAGGGAAAACTGGTTCTCTACGCAGAGAGGGCTTCTTGATGGGTTTAGTATAGCAGTACTCGGAGGATTTGATGGTAATCCTGCTGATATTTTGAAACTAGCTGAGAATGCATCTAACTACGCTGAGGCTCAAGATTCGATTATTGAGGGTGTTGTAGACCTATTGGAGAAACAGTTTGAACGTGGGGGTTCTACTCTGTTCCTGGACATTGAGGTGCTCTCTGAAACAAGAGCATCAAGACTGATTCCCAGAATTCACGAACTTAGAGAGAATGAGATTGATGGAATCTATATTCCCGTAGTTCAGGGAATGGCAGATCTTAGGTATCTCTGGCTAACAAACTATGGTTTCTCGATATTGTCCACAATGAGAGTAAATGAGGTTAGAATGAACCTTCGTATGTTTAGAAATATACAGGCTGCAATGGAACAGATTGATGTCTCACTAAAACTGGAAGATGGTTCTAAGAAGCCTGAACCGCCAACCATCTGGAAAGAAACGTCAGATGGTTTGAAGGAATACGTCTTTCGAATATGTGCAGGTATCGAGAGATGGAGATGAGAAAATGACGAAACAGAGGTTAATAGAATGGTAGAGGAACAAGAGGAGTTTGTCAAGGACTTCAATGACCGACTAAAGGCAGCATCGAAAAGAAAGGTGCAGATTGTAATTAAGGAACAATACAAAGACGCTTTCGAGATTCTCTCAGATTGCGAAACTGCAGATTTGATTCCGGGAATTATCGGACCACCAGGGGTTGGCAAAACGTTGCTCCTGCGTGCCTATGCAGAGAAGAGCAAACGTAGATTCGCGTGGGTCACTGGAGATGAAGGCATCCGACCTTCACACCTCATTGGCTCGTTTAATCCTGCAATCGTGCTCAGTAAGGGATTCACACTGGAGTCATTTGAACCAGGTGCGTTACTAAAGGCAATGGTGCACGGAGGCGTTTTTGGGCTCAATGAGGCAAATCGACTACCTGAGTATGTCCAGAATACACTCCTTGAACCATTTGAGGAGAGAAGTGTGAATGTGCAAAGACTCGGTAGGATTGAGGCGCATGAGGACTTCTATCCTGTTCTGACAATGAATCCAGAGGAGATGGCTGGAGCTCATAGATTGAGTGAAGCACTGAGAGATCGAATACGTGTCTGGATTAGAATTGGGTACCCGACGAAGGACACAGAGATTGAGATTGTCAAAGTGAACTGTCCAGAGTACGACCTCTCAGATCATGTGGTGGAGTCAGTCTATAGCCTTGTTTCATCTACTAGAGAGAGCAAGGATATCGAGGTTCCAGCCTCCATTCGAGCAGGCATTGCAATTGCACGTCTTGCGCATCAAATGGCAAAACGTGAAGAAGATGGAGAGGTTTCATATGGCGTTCTATCAAAGGCAGCGCAGCACGTACTGTCAGGGTCTCTACGATTCAGACCTGGAGTAGAACCTGAGAAGACAGTTACTACCCTCATCAGGAGAGCCTTGGGAGCTGGTAGGAGTTAGCTCACTTTGACTGAATCGTCTGATGTGTCGCGGGCTCTCAGTGGAGTGCTCGAATTCGCACATGAATTCGTGACCAGAATGAGATCTAGAGTTGACCTGATGGCACAGCCTAGCATCAGACAGACACAGTCAATTCCGAAATTACTGTCCGCGCGATACTTCAGGAATGGCAAAATCACACACATGGACTTCGTAGAGGTGGCAATCTTCACTACAAGTCCTGAAGACCAAGATATTGCAAGAGAGGTTGCTGAGGACATCATTCTTGGATCATCAAGCAGGAAAAGACAGCGACCTGCACCAGATGCTGCTCCTTCAAGACCCTCAACTGAGATCCCACTAGATGCAATGATTGCCAAGATACGACGTGAGAGAGAGCTAGCTAGACAAGTGAAGAGTGACGATGTTGATACTGGTACCGAGTATCTAGAGGAGCTACTCTCTCGAAGAGGGACTCCACAGATAGAGGCTGCAATGGAATATCTGACTGAGGGAGATATCGTATTGAGGGGTATGAAGGATGATGAGGAGCTTCGAGAGGCTGCAGGAAGAGAACTACTTAGAAAACTTGGAAGTCTGACATCTGAGGACATTACCCGTGCTGATACTCTGGGAGTATTAGACAAATTAACCACAGCTCCAAATGCAGCTGAACAACTTGTTGCACGCGCATTTCGTGGAGAGAATAGTCTTGTAGACCGGTTCAAGGAACTAGCCAAACAGGACCCATCAACAGCTGCAAGAGCATTACGTCACTTAGAGGAATTAGATATTCTTGAACAGAAGGAGCTTGGTCAGCTAGATGATATCCTTCAGAGGAGTCTGAAGGACCTAAGTGAAGTATCAGACTATGCCAGTGAGCTGAAACGGATTCCAGAAGATATTACTGAGCATCTCCAAGATGCAACACAGAGATTTCCTCTTATCGACGCTCTGGAGTTCTCTAAACAGATAATGGAGAGTACAGGACAGGACTTCGCAGAGCCTCTCATGGAGGCATACGATTCTCATTATGAATCAGGGGCATCAGAGAATGTAGATATAGCCCAGTTAGCTGATGCATATAGAAATGGGGAGCATTGGAAGAGCTTACTGCGAAAGGAAACCGATGAGATACTTGATGGGGCAGAATCAAGAACATCAGCTGCAGAGTATATGCAGAAACATCTTGAAGAGATGTCAGAACTAAGAGACCATCTCACAGAGGATGAGATGAGGGAGGATTGGAGTCCAGCCATGCAGAGATTGGCAGATGCTGCAGCTGAACATGTAAAATCATCAGGCCAGCTTAGAGAAACCGTCCGCATCTCCTCTCAACTTGGAGCAATCCCAGCCTCAGAGGTTGTGCGAAAGACTGCTGAAGCACTGGGCATGACAGAGGATGAAATTCAAGAGATTCTTGCTCCATCATATCAGGTCATTGAGAAGCTGATCAAGGAGGGGAACTCAGGTTATGACCGTCTTCATCATCTCATGATGTCTGCAGATCTAGACCAAGATCAACTCACAGAGTTGGCCAACCTAGCTGCTGAAGTAGGAAACAAGGATGCCCTCTCTGCAATTGCATCGATCAATCTACAGTCAGCACTAGGACGATGGCAAGGAAAGATGATGAAAGACAGAACTTTCCAATACACTGGAAAGGTGACCGATGAGAGGGCGGACCAAGCACTTGATGGTTTGATCAGTGGACCTGCAACCAGCGTAATCAAGGCGTGGTATCATCATCGACGTAAGCTTCCAAAGGACATCACACAGAAGCTTCGTGAGATTGCCAAGCAGTTGCTAATTGAGATGGGATCACGATATGCGAAGCAGACCATGGGCTCATCCATGCTTGGTGGCATTCAAGAATCAACAACTGTTCGTCCATTTAGAATTGGGGACGACTTTGATATGATTCATCTAGAAGAAACTATGGACTATCTGTTATCACAAGGGCAGTCCAAGTTCGATGTCATCAATTATGAAGACTTCTTGGTGACTCAACCATACCATGGACATAGAGCATTCTTCTGGGCTCTTGACAAGTCTAAGTCTATGGATGCACCTGAGAAACTTGGTATGCTAGCTCTTTCGGTAATGGCAGGCGTCTTCGGAATCAAGAAGGATGATTTTGGAGTTGTTCTATTCGATCATGAAACCCACATCATTAAGGAGATTCAAGAGAGAAATATTTCTGTGGAGAACGTGGCTGAGAAATTACTGGATGTAGAGGCAGGAGGAGGTACTGGAGCGGCACATTCAATGCGTCTTGCGATAAAGAATCTTGAAGAATCGAGAGCAAGAGAGAAGTTCTTCTTTCTGAGTAGTGATGCCTTTCTAAGTGATCAGAGTGAGTGTGAAGAATTAGCTCAGCAGATGAAGCAGAGAGGAATCAAGGTCGTTCTAATTGTCCCCGAGTCATCCTATGATAGCGAGTCCACTCAAGCCCTTGCTAGCGCATCCAGAGGTGTCATTGTGGATATCGCATCGATTGAAGAGTTACCAAGGAAACTTCTCTTACACACCAACTATTGAAATTCTGAATCAAGGGCTATCAATCCAGATAGGACCGATGTAGGTTGTACGTCCATTGGCACCAACGATTCGAATTGCATAGTAATCCTGTCCACTGGTGTTCAAAGTAGCTGGATCTACAGAGTTCTGACTTCGTTCATTGATGTAGTAGTTACCTTCGGTATCCTGAATACTGTCATTGTAACTGGTTCCAGTAATCACACTAGCATCAACCAAGTTGATCCAGCTTGTTGGAGTAGTTATCTGCTCTATTCGCCAGATCTCTCCATTCTTGATTATCTCTACCGT
>JAEOST010000708.1 GCA_016840245.1 Candidatus Thorarchaeota archaeon | reverse complement strand
TGGAAAGTCAACACTCTCGTTAGACAATAAGGCGTCTAACATCTGCTTTGTCGTTAGTTTATCTTTGGCACTCGTCCTCCGAACCATGCTAAGTTGGGAATATTCGTGGTGGATAAATCTTTAGGACCTGCTCACGTAGATTCCGCTGCAAGCTCAGAACCCTGTATTGCCGATCTAAGAAGAGCCTTTTCTTCTTGCACCACATCGAATGCATCCCATGCTGCGTCGGCTTCAGGTCTTCTGCTTGTCTGTTCGTAAATCATTGCCAACAGAAACCAAGCAAACTCCATGTATTTATCAACCTCCAAAGCCTCAAGTAATGCAATCTCAGCTTCCTTCAACATACCAAGATGCTTGAGATGTTCACCAAGTGCATACCAGAGGTCTCCATTACCAGGGTCAATTCTGACACGGTCATGTAGAAACTCTACATAGGGGTCTCTCAATTTTTCTCGAATATCCGGGGGGTACCGGTCCATTTCGTAAATCATATCCATAAGCGCACACCCATTCAGTGAGAATACCGACACAGCTACAGATACAAAGCTAGTGATGATCATGACCCACCTCAAATAGCATTCATTTGACCACTTATCGACAATATGGGGGTTTCCGTATCCATTTATCTCTGATAATAATGCTCTTTCGGTGCTTTAGAGATGTCATGAAGGAGTAATGTCGCTGCAATAGTTAAAATTCACATAGGGCGGGACTCTAATTATTCTCTAGGACCTTATTAGAAAAAAAACTCACAAGTTGTCATGAGGCAGCCGCATCTTCAACTCAAATCAGGGCAACCCAACTTCAGAATCAACGATTCTCATTTGTCTGACCAAAACACGGAATCACTTTGGAGATGCGTTCGTGAAGAATCTGTACACCATTTCCTTCGAGAGTCCATGTTACTAGAGCTTGCCAGAAGGAATGAGTTTGCTGTTCTTGACTATTGCGAGTCACTCCTTGATTCAGGTGAGATCGAGAACTGGTTTACTGCTCTAAAAGCTCTAGCAACATTGGGGACTTTGCAGACAACTGACCGACTCTTCCATCTCTACAGGGATGCTAATCCTGACAAACGAAGATACATTGCGCAATATATTGCCCAAGCAGTTGGACCAGCACATGCTATGCTCTTTAGAATTGTAGTTAAGAGCTTTGCAGCTGTGGGAGAGCTCAATGTAAAGGGATGGACTCCCTTTGCCATTGACACACTTATTGATACATGTCGTCGCAAAGGTATCTCTGTTTCGCATGACCGTCCACAAATCAGCAGACGTTCAAGAACGAGTAGAAGCACCATGTCCACTACTCCGATAGTTTCTGGATTTGCGTGAGCCAATGTTATAGACATCTCCTTTCTATTAGGCCCACTTGATTCTACCCAAAAGGTAATACCGGTCATGTTTCTGAATAGACTTGAGAGAGACCAATGGTTGAACTAGTCATTCCGTATGAGAGCCCTCACGGTCGTCAGGTGGATAGAACTCACTGTGCTGATGACACTAGGATTGACCTTTCTACCCGGGCTATACAGAATGTTGATTTATCATCTCTATCTAATTGTCAAAATATTGAGCTTCTTGATTTAAGCGATAATCAGCTCCGTGAGGTTGAACTTTCATCACTCACTGAAAGTCAGAGTCTTTCCATCTTGCGGCTGCAGGCAAACAGACTTGAAACGATAGATCTCTGGCCGCTCCTAAGATGCAAAAATCTACGTGTTGTGAATCTTTCAGAGAATCGACTAACGGATGTTGATGTCACTCCAGTCGTTGGAGTAGAGCTACTTTCAATAGACCGACGAACTACTGCTATTCTTGATCCAATACTCAAGTACTTGCAATTTCGAGGTGGCTTGATTCCATCTTGGTATCTTGTGCCTCAGAGACCCCCGATATCCTCTGATTTTCCACGAATGATTTGGAGGAAATATGATGCTGTTGCTGCGAACATTGGATGGAGTTCTTTGAAATCTCAACTCGTTTACATCCTAGAAACCATCCCTGACGCGTTGTGGTTTCCAGCCCAGATTGGACTGCTAGAGGGATTTGGTGTTTCTGAACTTGCAGGTGTCGACTGTGATCCACGACAGATACTGGAACCCGTGGATGTCACTCTTGATTACGATACTGCCAAGAATGAGATCTATGACCATTGTGTAGATCTGCTTGAAGTACAAATTTCCAGCGGAGGACCCACAGCATTCCTTTCTGTTGAAAGAATGAAGGATGGGCGTGCATCAAAGCTAATCCCAGGATTGCTTGAACAACGTCAGAAAGAGATTGAGGAAACCGTCATACCGATTTATGGTCGGAAAGCATTTCTATATCCTCTCTGGATGACCGCATATGGTCTTGAACTTCTACCTGCAATGAGGATGAGCATGGATACAACTCTGCAAGGATTAAGCGAAATTATTGATAGCCTTGATAGAATCGGACTCACACTCAATACTCAGGAAGTTGAAGAAGAACCTGTATTCACTACATCTCCGGTATCAGATAGTATGAGGGATCAAATTCTTAGAGTAGCAAGTTCAGCTTCAAAGCTACCTGATGTCGTTCGTAGAGAGCGTTGGCCTGACACTGAGTAGATCCATCTAGTCGGTTTCGCTCTTACGAGCTTGCTGTGTACTGTAATAATCATAGACCCTCACAAGAGAACCTACAGCTTCATCGATATTGCGAAATACTGGCAGCCCTTGCTCCACGAATTTCTCCCACGCTTTCATACGAGCAACGGGGTATGCAACATCAGGGATTGCGACAAGAACTGGTTTCTGATGTTCTTCCATTACTTTGCGACCTGCCTCAGCCATTACTCCCCACAAGTATTGGACCTCTTCTTCTGCATCCATTAT
>JAEOST010000707.1 GCA_016840245.1 Candidatus Thorarchaeota archaeon | reverse complement strand
CCATTCGTGACACATGCCATCTCACCGTATCATGATGCACACCAAGATTTTCAGCAATTTGTTCTTGGTAACAGTTAGGAATGTTCACAACATACGCAAAAATCTTCTTTGCAGTATCACTACGCATTGTTAGATATGCCATCTCAGCTTCTTGACTTCGGAGCATCTTTGGATAGTAAATTCGTTTTCCTGCAAATTTGATTGACTTTACAAGGCCCTCTCTTTCCAAGATTCGTAGATGCCAGGTAAGTGTACCTAATGGCGACTCAAGCATGTCCACTAGCTCAAGTAGATAGGTGCCCGGATTCTCACATAGCACTTGGTATAGGTCACGTCTAAACGGATGCAAAAGCATAGTCATTCGTTTTTGTCTTCCCACTAGCACCATCCTCAGTTCTGGCCAGAGAAGCATTTGAAAAGGATGATAAAAGGGCTTCGACGTGAGGTATAAGTCATCGCTTCCTATGGTACAATCATGAAACAGACCATATCGTTTATTATCACTTATCCAAAGCTACAGATTGCTTGTGAGCGTTGAACAGAGGTCTCATCTTGTGCGGTATCACGGGAATAGTAACTCAGGATAGGACGAATATTGGTGAACTGCTCGTTATGTGTAGCAGGAAACTAACATATCGTGGTTACGACTCAGTAGGCGTTGCGGCGGTTCATAATGGGGTTGTTGATCTCAGGAAGGATGTCGGTACCGTCGATGACGTGGATGAGAAACTTGGTCTATCAACAATGCCCGGCGATCGAGGAATAGCTCAACTTCGTTGGGCAACCTATGGAGCCCCGACAAAGGTGAATGCTCAACCTCACTTTGGTTGTACCGAACTGACATACGGGGCTCACAATGGCAATCTTCACAATTATTATGAATACCGAAAGGAGCTTGTAGAAGCTGGTCACAATGTCCGGTCAATGAATGACGGTGAGTTATGTGTTCATGCTGTTGACAAGTACTACGAACAAACAGGAGATATGTTTGAGGCAGTTAGACTTTCGACTCACGATCTCAAAGGTGCATTTGCATATGCAGTCGGTCGTGCTGATGAAGACGAAATCTATGCAGTAAAGATGGGGTCTTCCTTAGTAGCTGGAATAAGTCCTGGCGAAACAATCGTGTCAAGTGACTTACCCTCCATTCTTCCTCTTACAAATAGGGTTACATACCTTGATGATGGGGAAATGGTTGTACTCACACCAGACTCAATCAAGGTATTTCGTGTGGAAGATGGAAAGGAGCTTGACCGACCTGTTGAGGTGTCGAACGTTGATGCACGTGCAGCAGAAAAGGGGGGATTTCCTCACTTCATGCTCAAAGAGATCAATGAACAAACCAAAGTGTCTGAAGACGTTATGGGGCTCCTTCAGATGCCTGAGAATGAGAATTGGTTCAAGATGATTGAGGATGCCTCACGATTCTATCTTGTAGCATGCGGCTCGTCCTATAATGCTGGCATTGTTGGTAGCTACTACTTTAACCGTTTAGCTGGAATACCAGTCATTCCTGCTATAGGTGGTCAGTTCTTACCTCTCTACGGTTCTACTCTTGATGAAGAGAGTCTTTGCATGTTGGTGTCTCAGAGCGGGGAAACTAAGGATGTTCTCAACGTTCTCAAACATGTCAAAGGAAACAATCTTGGAAAGACCTTGGGTGTACTGAATGTTGTTGGTAGTACCCTGATGTTTGGTGCTGATGATTTCATTCCAATGGGCTGTGGATATGAAGTAAGTGTACCAGCTACAAAGACGTACTATTCACAGACAATCATCTTTGCTTATTTGGCTGCCAAACTCGGAGAGCGAAATGGCCACATCTCTAAGAAAGAGGCTGACAGATTTATTGGTTTATTGAATAACGATTTACCCCGCTTAACACAGGAAACCATTGACAGAACTGGAATTCTTGCTAAGAACCTAGCTCGAACACTTATGGACGAGCGTGATATGTATTGTCTTGGATATGGCTTTACTGATGGTGTGGCTAAAGAAGGTGCATTAAAGTTGAAGGAGATCTCCTACAGTCATGTAGAGGGGATGTACTCCAGTGAGTTCAAACATGGGCCGCTCAGCATTGTCACTGATAATTATCCTGTGATTTTCACAACTACAACAGAAGATAGCTGGATGGTTATCAATCATATCAATGAGGTTGCATGTAGAGGTGGTCGTGCTATCATTGTCGGTGAACGAGAAGAAAGTCTTGAACCGTATGTTGGCAATGAGATTGATTATCTTGAAGTTCCAAAATCCGATATTCTACTAAATCCAATTCTTGATGTGATTCCTCTGCAACTACTCAGCTACTATCTTTCAGTAGACTTAGGAATTAACCCTGACCTCCCACGAAATCTATCCAAAACACTTACAGTGGATTAATCCCCCATTTTAGATAGAGGAGTCAATAATGGCCCGTATCAGAGTAAGTGTTAAGCCTTTAGAAGAGGGATTGTCTGAAGCACTGTTGGTAGAGTCCACTCTTGTTATTGTGGATGTCTTTAGAGCAAGTTCAACTATTAATGCTCTAATGGAGAAAGGTGTGGAAGAGCTCAGATTGGTTTCCTCTGTTGAGGAAGCTCTCTCCCTGCGAGACCGTTACATATTGATT
>JAEOST010000706.1 GCA_016840245.1 Candidatus Thorarchaeota archaeon | reverse complement strand
CAACACTGTTGCTTATTATTCTAGAATTGATGCAACTCTTTATTTGCCTGTCCATTTTCTAACACATTCTAGGAACACTTAACTCAAGCAGTTGTATTTTCAATCACCGTGGTTGGATTTGCCAAAGCTTGAAGGTATCAATCCAGATGAACGACCTGTTCACGCTACTCGATGTAAATATCAAAAATTCACAGGCGACCTTGTGGTCACAGACAAAGGAATCGTATTCATCAAATATGAAGGCACATTCGTTACACGAGGCTCAAGAATCCACGACTTTCCCTTTGAAACCATCAAGGGAATGCGTATTGAGAAAAAAGGACTCTTTGGCAACAGTATTGCCATAGATAGTACTTCACTTGCTTGGGGAAATCGCACTTACAACTATTCATGCTCTGAGTCTGAGGCCAAGATCTTTCTAGCTGTGGTTGAAAATCAGAAACTCCTACTCAAGACCCCTCAAGAGATTGAAACTACAATCCTGAGTCTAGTGAAGCCGAAAGGCGAAGCTGATTTAATGGAAGTTTCTAAGAATCATCAAGTTAGATTACTTGTTGCTCGATTACTTGGAATAGATCCGAGAAAAATCTCTGATATTCAAGCATTCAATAAGGTCAGAGATATCGTTGTCCAATTGATAGCAAAAGGCGATTTAGATGGAATCATCACTGACGAGAAAAGGTATGTTTCGAATGTGATGCTTGCAAGAAAAACTGTGCAGTATCAAGTAGTGGTGGACTTCGCTTCAATCCACTCACAATTGGAAAACAAAGGTATAGTGCTGCAGACACTAGAATGTCCATCCTGTAATGGAAATCTGGAGTATCCCAAGGATGGTGACGTGATTAAATGCCAATTCTGTGGTGCGACAGTTCATGCGGTCGACGTATTCAAGAAATTCAAGGATTTGCTATAAACAAGAGCTGATATAATTCCACCAAATTTATCATTAAGTAGGGCATAAATTGATTCGCTGGTATTTTAAACAAATACATCCCTAATTACTGACCATAGGGATTCGACAATGGAGTAGTGGGAGAATGCCTGACATAAGCACAAAGAGGAAATTTGGAATTGTTATCATTGTATTCACTATCTTACCAATTCTTACGCTGCTATTAGGTGCAGAGATGATTGCTTTGATCATCACAATATCAATTGGGGCTAGCGCTGATGTGATTGCAATTGGTCTTTTTCTGACAGGAAATGATGATGAAACGGAGGAACGCACCGAAGAACATGAATTCGCAGGAGCTGCAAACGCTAGTGAGAAAATGCGTCTGAAGAATAAGAGAAGAGCAATAGCAGATTTCCTTCTATTCTATTATGATTTGAAAGGAAAAGTTGGTACTCCGACATTTCAAACAGTAAACGGGAATTTGATTGAACATCCTTTTTTTACGATGGGAAATTGGACGGCAACTGCAGCACCAATCAAGTTCAAACTTGACTTGGATCCTCAGTTTGGTGTAGAGTCATACCTTCCTGACAACTACGATGAAATTGTCAGAGAACGCCAAAAAGAAGCTAAAGAAAAAAATAAGGTCTTCATTGATAGAAAAACCTACAGGTTACTCGAAATCTCTACGAGTACTATTCTCGACAATGATGAACAAGTGAATCAAATTGAACTCAAGATGAATATGAGTTCATACGCTAGGTTTGTTCTCACATGTCGCGAAGCGTCTCGTGAAATTAACGAGGAGATGGATAGTCGGAAAGCCTTTGTAGAGCAATATCATGAAAAAACAGAACTTGAGCGTGTTAAAGAATTCGAAGATATTAGAAACATACTGAATCAAAGGGCAAGATGGGCCCCAGATAGTGAGAGCTTTGCGAGTAATTTATTGAATCGTTCTGGAAAGCTAGGTATTGATATGGTACTGATTTTCAATGATGGTGAAGGATACAAGTGTCTAATTCAAGAGCGATCAGATAAGGTGTTGGAGCAACCAGGTGCATTTGGTGTAGTTCCTGCTGGAACCTTTCAACCACCTTACTTGAAGGACTCTGATAGAACTCACTGGTTGAATCACTGCAATTTAGAAATGAACGTATTCAGGGAACTCTATGAAGAGGTTCTTGGAGGAACAACCGGAGAGAGTATGGGTGAAGATGATGACATCTCCCATCTGACAATGATGCAGTATCCCCCACTAAGAGAATTTCAAAGATTGCGAGAGCGAAAGAAAGCTGGTATCTTCTTCACATCACTTGGATTTGGTCTGTTACATACAGGACCTGGCATTCTTGGATTTATAGTAATTAAGGATCCAAAATTCTACAAAAAATTCTACAGTAATTACTTCAGGAAGAACTGGGAATCTGTGGGAATCACACCTGTCGAGTTTTCAAGAGAAAGTCTAGAACCCTATATGAGCAGAGGTGATATTATGGGCTGCGCGGCAACTGCTCTAATACAAGCTCTAGCTCATTTCAAAGACTACAAAAAGAGGTATCTATCGTAGACAATAATTTCGTCATGGTGAAAAACGAGTTGGCGATCTACCGGCCTATGTACTGGTTCGCAAATCGTGATAAAGTGATTAAAAGAATTATGGAGTACTCTATAAGATTCTCAGTTATGGTTCTCGTTCACTGAATTTCTCAATTAGCCTCGTGAGAATTACTAAAATAAATCGCAAATCTTTTTACAAACATGGTTCTAGTACATATAGGGACCGTGTGCGATGGAGGAGAAATGATATGCTAAGTCAGGATGTATTGATGTATGCAGACTTCTTTGACAATAGTTACTTCAGACGACATGTTGCAGCACTAATGAAGCTCAATGGAATGAGCAAACTCTTTCTTGATCGATATACTGAATGGCCGGAGATAGAAAGATCTGCAAAATATCTACTAGAACAAGGATGGTTTCTAGACATTCCTCGCAGTTCTTATGCTCCCAGCACAGTTGAGGACACTTGGTCAGATATCATTTATACAAGTACAGTTTTTGACGCATTCACCAATGATGCACGATACTGTTTAGCGGCTCTACTGCATTTAGTACCCGTGCTTGAGAGAACATCTGCACTAGAATATCTATGGCGTCTTCTGGAGCAGTTGAGCATGGTTGGTAGAATGTGCGCAGCAGCATATGATGTATATACAAGTGTACCTGCTGGTGCTAGATTTCTCCTGAAACCATTTCTTAAGGCTCAATTCAATGATAGAGTAAATGATTTACGATTTAATAGTGCACCTTCTCAAATCAGAATAAGAGGCGAGATTCAACAAGTCGTTGTAAACACTCTAAACCTTCTCAATGAAT
>JAEOST010000705.1 GCA_016840245.1 Candidatus Thorarchaeota archaeon | reverse complement strand
AGAGCATTGCTTTGGGTGTGGATCTAATCATCATAGAGATTACCAATGCCGTGTTTTTATTCAATTCATTTCCTTTTGTTGAATACTAGAACTATTACTATCAACGCAACGATAGATGCTCCAATAACATATAATCCAATATCGATGCCAAGCAAACCTGATGACTCCGTTTTAATAACTTCAACCGTAAGGTTTGCAGCAGGAGAAACTCCGATTGATTGACGAAAATGATAGCTCAAAGTACCGTCTGCCTTTGAAAACTCATAATGCTCGATGTAACCCAACTCCCATTTAACAGCTGGGAAAAAACCGTCTTCTGAGTATAGATAACCCCATGATGACTCTGTATCAATTACCTCATAGGTACCGCCTTCATGCCCCAAACGAGGTACAAAGTCAGGTAACAGATCAGTGAGTAGTGACCAGTTGCCAACAGGGACAAAGGCAAACCAAGCATACATACTCGTGGCTTTCGTGCCATTGGTCAAAGTGAATGGGTCCGTACCCATTATTTGACTAAGAGCTGTCACATTCTCACGTACGTCGCTTAAGAAAGAGAGTTCTTCTTCACCAAAGAAATAGTAGCAGTCGAATATCTCATTATCATACTCAAAACCAGGAAGATTGCTGGTTATATTGAGTGTATAATTGTATCTCACTCCCTCTGTGAATCCCCATTCTAGTCCATGTCCTGTGAATGCGTTGACTGGAGTAATACATATGCACAGTAGAATGAGTAGTAATGACGGTAACAACTTCTTCCCCATTTCGTCTTCACCCGTTTCAATGTCTATGAACTAATCTAGACATGAATAAAAGTACATGGATGTTTAGAATGTAAGACATCAGGAGAGTTGTGATTTACCCTAAACCACCGACTTCAAGAATCTTGATTGCGAGTTCGAGGAAGGAGGCTTCAACATTTGTACCGGTCTTTGCGGAGGTCTCTAAGAATGAGGTGTGAACTCCCATACTCTCAATCTTCTTAGCCATAGCCTGTCCCTCTTCTGTTGTGACAATTGTCTGCTGCATAACTGGATTGTCCTTGAACTGCTCACGTAGGTCAATCTTGTTAGCAATGAGAACGATTGGTATCTTCTTTCCAGCATTCTTCCAACACTCATCAACCCAGCTCATGAGGTTGTCAAAGGAGGAACGCTCAACTGTGGAGTATACTGCAAGTGCGCCCTGAGCTCCTCTGTAGAAAGTGGCTCGAACACTCTTGAAGTGCTCCTGTCCTGCAAGATCCCAAATCTGAATACTGACATCATGTCCACCAGCAAGGGTCATCCTCTTGACAGCGAAGTCAGCACCGATTGTGATCATGTAATTAGCCTTGAAACCTTCACCCATGTAGACACGTCGTAGACTAGTCTTTCCGACGCTTCCGTCGCCCATGAGAACTACCTTAAAGAGTGCGGTGACCATCTTTGAACCTCGCTTGTTGATGGTGAATGCGGCTGTACCTCTGTGGGTACTGCTTCGGAGTAGGCATTTGGGCGTTATTAAAGTTCTTTGTTCAGTTTGATGGAGAATAGGGGTCGATCATACCAGAACTTGTGGATACTATGGATAATTCCACTCAGACATAAGATTAGTAGAAGAGGAAGTAATTTACATCCTCCGTCTTCTGTATACTATTACTATCGCTATTAAAAGGCAGGAGAATGCCGCAGTACCAATAATCAAGATAGGAAAATCATCAGTGATGCGCTCGAGTTCGTAATAGTAGGAGCTGTTTGCAGAGAGATACTGATATACTGCTAAGTGGTTTACAATACCATCTGTCTTTGAGTATGTAATTTGTCGCTGTTTGATAGAATCAACATTCCATCTATATGTATAACTTAGCGTCCATGTGGAGAAATCCTCAGTGATATTGAAGATATCTTGATAGGTCAGAGTTGTAAATGTCCAATTTCCAATAGGCAAAGGAGCGAGAAATGTATCATATGGCTCAACGAGTTCTATTCCAGGTTTGATAGAACAAGGATTTCCTGGCGAATTGTATCCAATACCTGTTCCATTTTCGAAGAACAATAGGTAATGCTCTAGTACGTATGGAATTGTTACATTATCAGGTGCTCCAAATGCAAATTCAGTGTATATGATATGATCCAGATTCACAGTATACGAGTCCTGAGTCTTGTTACCTGTCCACTGATAGTATATACAATCCCCACTAGACACACTGTATCGAAAGACAGACCCATTTGCTGACACTAATGGGATCACTGTCAGACATATTATCGATAGAACAAGAACCCCTGATTGAAACCGTGACCTCATAATCCTCAACCAAACCGATTAGCAGTTCTTAAGTTCTTGGTTCAGTCTGGGATGAATATCGAACACATTGGAGAGATATTATCACAGTAATACTTTCACCCACCACTCCCTGT
>JAEOST010000704.1 GCA_016840245.1 Candidatus Thorarchaeota archaeon | reverse complement strand
GCATCCTTCAGAATAGAGCTTCCTATTCTACAATGAATAGAGTTGGTGAACTCACGCTGGGTTTCCCATTACTCCTTGTATTGACACGAACCTTGCCCACAACTACTTGGATCTCACATCTTTAGTTTGAGACTAACGTAACAACACATAGAGTTAGGTAGTTAATCCTGATGTTAGATTACAATTTTTACTAAATATATCCCATACAGCCACAAGCAAGAAGTTAATTAATTCGATTCACTACTTTCTGAGAGGTTGATATCTTTGCACTGGCTTAAACGAACTATTGTTATTGTAGGACTCCTTACTTTCTTGTTAGTACCTATTTTACCTATGAGTCTGAGAGTCCAAGAAACTGTATCTGTGCACAACATTGCAGATGAACCTGCTTTCTTGCGAGGTCCAACTGTCAATAGGGTGACCAATAACTCTGCGATGATTTTCTGGAGAACACCTACTTCAACAGATGCTTACGTGTATTATGGTTTCAGTGACTCAAATCTCAACATGACAGTATCTAGTCTAACTCCTGAAACAGACCATAGCATTGTACTAAATGGTCTAGAATTAGATACGACCTATTATTACAGAGTAGAATCCGACAGTATTATGAGTGAGATTTATCACTTCAAGACTGCTCCAGCAAATGGTGGAAAGTTTAGTTTGTTTTTAGTTGGTGACAACAGACCTGAGGGAAGCGATGCGCCAGTTCAACCTGATGCGTGGGAAGATATTGTTGACATGGGTATTGATGAAGCGCCCCACATCGTCGTCTTAACAGGAGACTTTGTTTACAGATTAACCGATGATCATGCTGACAATCTCCTCCAGTAGGAGTACTTCAACAACATCACTGACCGGCTAGGTCATTATGCTCCAATTTATGGAGTACTCGGAAATCACGATACAGGTGCGGCAACTGGTGCCGTATTGAAAGAATATTTTCTTGATGCTTTCCAGCAGAACACCGGGCCATCTACCTATTTCTCTTTCGACTATGCTGGTGTTCATTTTACTATGCTTGACACAGAGGAATACGGAATTGATGGACGGATTACTGGTACTCAGTACGACTGGTTAGTAAACGATCTAGAATCCACATCGCAACCAATGAAGTTCGTGTTTGGACATCAACCCCTATATCCAATCGCTCATATTGGAAGTGCTCTAGATCAACATGAAGTGGAGCGTGATCGATTGCAGCAGCTGTTTGAGGACCAGAATGTCACACTCTACGGTACAGGACATGACCATCTCTACAATCGACTCACTGTGAATGGAGTTGTGCACATAATCTCTGGGGGTGGTGGAGCACCTCTCTATGGCTCCCCTTGGGGCGGAGACTATTATGGTTATGTCATGGCAGATGTTCAGTCAAATCAAATCAACTTCACTTCGATCAAACTAGATGGCAGTATTGCAGATGAATATCAATTACCATACGAGGGACCCATTGAGATTGAGATACGTAGTCGTGCAAACACAACAACAAGCTATGGCGGCTGGCTTCCTGAGATATATTTCAGTGAAGTTCCAATCACCAAATACTTCTCATGGGACGACAGCGCAAATGCAACTGAGTTATCTGGGTTGCCAAATGAGGAAGGTCCACACACACTTGATATCTATGCAGAAGATGATGAAGGGGTCTGGGGACATTCTCACCTTTTATTTACATCAACTGGACCCACAACTGAATCCACAACAACTGTATCCACAACATCAGAGACAACTACTCCCCCACCATCTTCTGGTTTTGATCCCATTCTGCTCCTTATCGGAGTTGGAGTGACTGCAGTAATTGTCATCATTATGATATGGAGATTCAAGATGAGATAGTTTGGTAAATGGACTGAGACAGGAAGGCTCAGCCTTCCATCTCTCTTTTACACAATGGTCCAATATTGACAGGAATTAGTCATTCTCATTGAAAGACCTTGATGTGAACTTACCACAGTCACTGCAAATCATCTCGTAGTCCCAATAGGCATCTCCACTATGAGGACTTACACTCCACTGGGCATATATGACTTTCACATTTTCACTCTCGCAGTTCCCACATCCTTTCATCCAGATCTTACCATTCAATGGGTGTTCATCAATTGATACACCTGTACCAGTATAGACCAT
>JAEOST010000703.1 GCA_016840245.1 Candidatus Thorarchaeota archaeon | reverse complement strand
GTCCGTAATGAGGAAGATAATATCAGTTCCCTGAAAATAGAAGGCCCAGAGATCTTGAAAGACAGCCTGTCCCGCGAAGTCCCATATTGTGACGAGAAATGTACCAAACTGAATCGTTTCGCTTGAATCAACAGCGACGTTGATTGTGGGAACATAGCCGCCAGGTGCGGGTTCTTTTCCAAAAAGCAGTCTTAGCAATGTACTCTTACCAACACCACCAGAACCTACGAAGGATATCTTGAATCGCGTGAAGATAAGCTCTCCAAGGATGTCCTGGAGGTTATCACGGATATAACCTAGGCTGTTTCCTCTCAAAGCAGTAGAGATTCTTGCAGCACCCTCACGAACTTTATGCTTGATCGTTCTGTCTTCATCACGTCCATCAGTGACAAAAATCAAGACGAGCTCTTCAGCAACATCACCATGGAAAGCCTTGTGCTGATTAACAAAAACGGGAGTATCAGGAGCAAGTCCATCGGTAGATAAGAGATCTCGGTAGCCTGTGAGGAACTCAACAATGTCAGTATCAAGAAAGTCTATTTTCCAGAAACGGGTTCTTGCCACAATAGTTCCGTCTACCTTATCGATTAACAAGACATTGTGGATCAAGACCTTATACACTCCGGGATTAATTCGTTTTATGAAATCTATTATTTCTTACAGTGAAAATAGCAAGGAAGTACCGCTATTAGGGTTATGCTGATGGACCTTCAACTCCTTGTAGCCCTATGAAACTTCTTCGGTATAGCTCTGAAAATACAGTTAGCAGAACTGTGGCATCGATGCCAACAGATTGCGCAATCTGACTAATCATATTATTGTTATTCACATGGTGCATTATGTCCTTCAGGTGGGAGTACAAATCGTAGACATCAGTACTTGGTTCTTTTATTACATAGGGAATGTCTGACTCGGAGAGAACAAGATGTACATCTATGGCATTCATCCGTTTGAGCAGATGGATTGCCCCCAAGATTAATTCTGGACCATCACCCTTTAGAAGAGCCGCAAGAGTGTTTTTGCCATCCAGACTGTTCCAAACCGCCTTAACGAAATCTTTGACCATCGGTGAGGTAAAGAGATCCCATATCGGTTCCTCCTTGTGATAGGGTGTGTATCGAGGTAACCACACTTCCGGGGGGAGTGCGGCAAGAAGTTTCAGAGTGAAGAGAGGATACTGATACAAGTTAGTTGAACCAGTCACCTCAGCAGGTGGGTCTTCAAGGTAGAGATCGGGTAGAAAGAGAAAACGACTTCGTACTTCTTCAATATCTTCATCACCAGTGGTAACCAAAGCGAAAATCAAATCTTCTCGTTCAATAACAGCATATTTGAGATCTCCAGTTTGGAACACAGAGGTTTCTCTGGAACCAAAGGATTCAATCTTGAACATCGAAACTGCAGCCACAATATTGGGAGCATGCTCTAAGAGAGGAGAACTATCCTTGTAGTAATATGAGAAATAGGGCTTACCGAGAAGCTTGTCAATAACAAAGAATGCTTGGTGACCTCTGCTTTCCTTCAGCTTGCTTTTGGATTCACTCTCAGCATCTATGTCTCTATCGAACACCAAGGTGTCCTTTGCCAAATCTGGATGTATATCCAGATAACCTGACATCGCAAGAATCGACAGAAGCAAGTGTGAAGGTTTCTTTGAATCAAAATCACTCAATATCAGATCGTATTTAAGCTCATATTGTCTTGCTAACTCAAGTTGGTCGTCTGATTCTGGGATAATCAGAATCATTGCATTTGAGTTGCTCCGGATTCGGTCTATTGTAGACTTTAGCAGGTCAGCATCTGGAGATGAATCTGATACAACAAATACAAAGCTATTGACTTTGTCATAATCAGTAATTGAAACTGGAAGAGCTTGAGAAACAAATACATTGAAAGAACCAATCGAAATTGGCGAGGAATAGGAAGCATCAGTAACACTGAGACCTTCAATTAGACGTTGAACCACTGAATGAAACCTCAGGTCTCCATGAAATAGACAGAGGTTTACCCGTGATGTTAAGAATTCGTTAGCAAGTGCAGGAAAACGTTCCCTCGCTTCTCTTGTCCCAATGCTAGCTGATAGATTGCTGAACTCAGTAGCAAGCGATGAAAACTTGGAGGCATCTTCTTTTGAGGTGCTTATATCTCCAATGCCAATTTGAATAATCAACTCCTCAATTCTATGGACGTAAGCATTAGTACCCTGAAAATCCATACTCAGAGGTTCGCCAGTAGATTCTGCAAGATATCGGTCTGCTAAATCTTGGAGATGTTCATTCTCAATTTCGCCCTGAACAAAAGACACCGATGATAGGACCTTGGTACTCCTGAGGTCATAGAGCATCGCGTGTGTAATCAATCAAACATCTCCGATTAGATATTGTTCTCATCACTTAGTTGCTGTTATTAGAATGACAAATCAGTGTTACTTGACTCTATTCATGACAAAGTCATCAAATGAAATTAATCCTCTCATATATCGTTGATAATCACAACTGGTCATTGTTCGATCATATTTCATCTCCATCGACCCACCTCCCACAGGGATTGAAGGAAGGTCCGAGATTGCCTCACGTACACAGATTGGAGTTGGTAAATCACTTGCGTGTACTAGTGCCCTCTCTCCTTTTCGTCTTCGTAGTACATAAGAGAAAAGTGGTTTTAGTACAACAGAATCCACCTCTGAGAGAGAGCTGATTATGAAAATACGCCTTCGTCTTTGCGGTACACCATACTCTTCCGAACGGAGTGTGAGAATCTTGGTTCTGTACTCGAGGGCATGCAGGCGATTCAAAATCATATCAATGGTCTGACCTTTGTTCATTGAACGAATCCCAAGCACGTTCTCGATCACAATATATTCAGGGCGGAAATGTGCGACGATATCAAGCATAGGAACAATAAGCTGATTCCGTGAGTCACTTGAATTCCATTTACCAGCAGTGGAGAATCCCTGACACGGCGGACCACCTGCAACGATTTGCAAATGTTTCCCAGCAAGTAAGCCATCAATCGTGTCTACTACATTCTGATACTCAATTGAATTACTCACATCAGCTTGCAATACCTTGGTCTTCGGATGGTTGTATTGATAGGTTGTACACATGTTCTTGTTGATATCAGATGAGAGTAGGACTTTGTGGCCAACTTGTTCGAGTCCATGTGATAGACCGCCTGCTCCTGAGAATAGGTCAATAGCTGAACCTGGAGGGATTGTAAGACCTACAGCTTGTGCCAATAGGGGAGGTACGGCATTTCCCACCTGTTTAAACATAGACGATGTTGTGCCTAGAAACTTGTAAGAATCTGGGAATGACTGCAGACGCGCTGCTTCCCGTATAGAAATCAGTCTGCTCTGTTCTGGATGTATGAATGTTCCATTTCCAGGTCTGTTGAAATATGTGTTAATGGTGTAACTAGGCAGATCGTAACTCAAACGACCATAGTAAGTTGTCCGACCACCCGAGTTGTGAATCTGGGTTAGTCGCGAGGATTTGCGCATTGTTGACATTGGAATATCTTGCCAGTTACCACCCGGGGGTACCGACCTAACAATCTCTAGATCTAATTCGCTAAGTGTAGCAGAAACATGGTTGAACACTACTTCTAGTTCTTGTGAATCCCGAACTTGCGAATCAGAACTAGATGCCATTTATTCCACATGATTCGTCTCCATTAGTTATTCAAAAAGGTGAATAAGACACGCTTATGATTTCATCTCGGTAATTACAAAGCTGATATCACTCGTTGTCACACCCCTACTCTTGAGTACGTGAGAAACCTCTCTCTTATTCAGCTTGTATAGTTTCATAACCTTGGCTTCAATGGCCAATAGATCTCTAGGATTTGATGAATCTATATTCTTGACAAGTGATACGATTTCATCAACTAGATAACTCTCTTCTACAAGTTCTGGGTCAGCTATGGGTAAAGCTGACAACTCCCTATTGGAAACATGATTATTCGCACTACTGACATTGAATCGCCAATTTAGAAGATTGGAATTCATCAAACCAAGAATGTAGTAGAGGAGTGATTTGTCAGCATCACCATCCAGAAGAATATAGTTACATGAGTTAGCTAGTATCGTACCTGGTTGAACTAGTGTAAATTTCAAACGCCATAGTTGAAATCTGTTGGATACCTGCTGACATGCGATCCTCCACCTACTAGTGTGTTTTAACCGTTCAGTAGTTCGTTTTGATTTCACGAATAATTCAAGGTGGACATATTCTGGCGGCCTCTTGGACTCAACAGTATCATACCTTGCAATATTAGCCCCTCGAATCAACCGGTTATCAGTTCGTTCATTTGTTATGAAGGATTTGTCAATAGTGAGATCAAGTTCTCCACGACGATTTTGAATCCAGGACAGCGACCCTAGAGAGGGATATGAATGCACCTTCATGAGGATAGACAACCCAGTCCGATCAACACGGGGTATATTCAGGTATCGACCCATAGCCGGTCTCAGTTCATCTACTGGAATAGTCACCGGAATTGATTCCGATTCAATTTTCTCCAATGCGAATCTTGCATCAATTTTAGCTGTACTGCCACCTCGTTCAACGACCATGATACAAACAGATTGTGTTACCCCTTCGAATAGCCTGGCACTCTCTGTGAATTCTTCTATCATACATACGCGATTGCTATCAACCAAAGAATAGCGTAATCGTTCTGCTGAAACATCACCTAGCAGCGTTGTTGGAACCACGCATCCAATCCGCGAATCCTTCTGAGTCAGTTGGAGAGCTCTTTCGATAAAGAGACGATATAGATCAATAGTGTGTCTGTTACCAAGAGTATACTCACCAGATTTTCTGAAGTAAGCTACATCCTCCTTCATTTCTAGGCGATGTTCGTCATACTGATTTTCATGTATAGCACGATCTCCAGCTATTAGTCGCTCTCTAAGAAATTCAGCAAAATTGGGTTTGAGTCGATCGTATGGGGGATTCATAACTACAAAGCTAAAACCACCGCGGCGGAAGACTTCAGGAAACTCGGTTCTCCATTCAAGCGGATACTTACGAGCAAGGTTTGAGAAGAAGGACCGATAGTCTGAATCTCCGCTCATCCCATTCATTGATACAAGTGAATCCCCTTTCCGTAGTTTAGGCCCAACATCAAGCTTGAGGGCATCAACACTCCGGCCTTGGTTCATCAACAGCATCGATACCTTGGCGATTTCAAGAGCTGCCGCATCCAGGTCAACTCCATAGAAAGAATCCAAGGTTAGAACATGTTTAGAAGACAAACCAACTGACTCTAAATCCTGTTGTTTGAAACCTTGACGTTCTGCAGCATCCATGAGAGCCCTTGCTCTTGTCATCAAGATTCGTAGAGAAGATATTAGAAAAGCTCCAGGTCCGCATGCGGGATCTAGAACACTTAGTGCGGCGATTTTACTTAATGCATCTGAACCAATAAGGGATACACGCTGAATCATTTCGTCAATCTTTGGTCCTATGGTATTCTCAACAATGTAATCAGCTACAACTCGCGGTGTGTAATAAGCACCGAGAACTCTTCTAGAGTCCTCACTGAGACCTCTGCTTGAGATAGCAAAAGAACCTAGAGCATGTATCCAAGCAAGAAGTTCACAAAACTCGGAGGGGTCGCTTTGAGACAATGAAGTCATAAACTCATCATGACCAAGACCCTCAGGAATGTCTGCAGAGAACTCATCAGATCTATCTTGCAGAATTTGATTATCATGATGCTTGAATGAGAGACCCCTCATTAATTGAGGGGAAATTGAGTCAAGTTTACTTAGACTGATACTCAGATAGGAAGAAAGAGCAAAACGTAGTGAAGCAATGCGTGAAACCTCAGGAATCAGATAGTTATCATCCGGTCGACTCTCTAATCTATCAACGACCATCTTATGAGACCTACCTAGCAGGTCCCACGCAGTATCATAGACTGTTCTTGTCAAAGGACATTCAAGTGTACATGAGGATTAGTTAACAAAAACATACCGAGTCTAGTTAAGGCGACCATAGAGACCCTACTTTGCACTAGTATCGTCCTGCATCAGTCCCCATAGATTGCCTTCTGTATCCTTGAAATAGGCTAACCAGCCAACTCCAGGGATAGCATTCTTTGGACGTGTTATCTCTCCCCCATGTTCCTCTACTAAGGCAATGTACTTGTCGATATCATCAACATCAATCGTATCAGTGACATCGTAAAAACCAGGTTCGCGTATACTAAATGCACCATCAATACCAGGACTAGAAGATTCTCCAGTCATCAAGAACCAGTAGTCAGTAGGACCATTCCATTTCCTAACATTCCAACCAAAGATCTCTGAGTAGAACTCCTTCAGTACTTCTGCGTCATCAGCAATTATCTCGAAATGAATAACTCTTGGCATCATGGCACCTCATTCAGCCTTAACATTGGGGTCTCGTTTCATCATCCCAAATTGATTACCTGATGGATCTTTGGAATAGGCCAGATAACCCACTCCCGATATCGGGCAAATCTCGAAAGTAATCTCTCCACCAAGTTCCTTGATTTTCTTGACATGTCCTTCAATATCACTGACATCAATTACATTCACGATATTATCAGTTGGACTCTGTCGTTTGTACATTGCACCACTGATACCCGGTGTAGATACGTCCCCTGTGTTTAGAGCAAGGTAGAGACCCCACGGTCCTTCCTGTCTCTCGAGTTTCCATCCAAAGACATTCTCATAGAATGCCTCTGCACGATCAACATCGTCCACCGGTATCTCAAAATGAATCACTCTTGTCATTTAGTATCACCGCTTGCTAATTCTCTATCTTAGCATCTCTGTACATACGATAATAGTTAACTATAATTAATGTTTTCATATATCTCAATCTTTGTAGGAGAAAAGATATTCATGGAGGTACTTCTTGAATATGAGAGCATTATGGATACAATAAATTGGGTGAGGATTCAGGATCCAACAACTTTGACTACTCATCATGCATATCCAGATGATGATCATAAGAATGTCTACGTGACTGAATGTAACATTGTTGTCACTACAGCTGACTCATCCACTACTCAAGAACATAAGACTGGATGGAAATTGCTTGATAGGAGTATCAGGCTAACTTGTGACGATTGTTTGTTATGGATAAGCATGGGACCAATTGGGGATGAGTGACGAAAGAGATATCACGAATCAATCCTGACTCAGAGTGGAACTAGACTATGTCTGATATATCTGAAACTGTAGAGCAATTGGCCAGAGTATCAGAACTGATTGAGAACGAGAGATTCGATGAGGCACT
>JAEOST010000072.1 GCA_016840245.1 Candidatus Thorarchaeota archaeon | reverse complement strand
TAAGCTGCTTCAGCCGCTTCGCTCTTACCCAGTTGAACAAGGACTTGACCAAGATTGTACCAGGTCTCAGAAGATCTTGGTGCAAGCTTGCTTGCTGTTCTGAATGCGTCCTCAGCCTCATTATACTTCTCCAATTTAGAAAATACCATGCCAAAATTATGCCAAGCTATTGGAGATGTACTATCAAGCTCTACTGCCCGCATTACCACAGATTCAGCATCCTTAATCTTGTCCATTGTCAGTAGAACACGACCAAGGTCAGTCCAAATGCTGGCATCACTCGGATCCAGCTCTAGAGCTTTTCTAAACGCAACTGCACACTCATCATACAGGTGCAGGTAATCCAAGGTATGTCCAAGATTTGACCAAGCTATAATGATTGTGGAATCAAGTGCTGTAGCTTTTCGAAGGGCCTCCGCGGATTCTTCTAACTTTCGCCGCATGCCCAGTACTATACCAAGCTCATTCCATGCAAGGGCATAGTTTGGATCCAGTTCAATTGCCTTACGGATAGCTTCTTCAGCCTCCTCCCATCTGGACTGCTCTAGAAGTTCTATACCAAGATTGAGCCAAGTAGAAACGTCTTTGTCATCATTCATGAACATACACATTGCTGTCGGGGAAGAAGTGTAGTCTTAAGCCTTCATTGCATATAGTCTACTCGTAATTCTAAGATATCCGTTCTCCACACTCTGGACATTGAATATGACCTGAAGTACTCTTTACTTCATCAGGGAGTCTTGTTCCACAATTGGGACAATAATTTGGAATCATTGGAGAGATGAAACCATCTGAATGAGTCTCATGAGTATGTGATACGGAATCATAAGGTTTCACGCTGGGAATTGATCCGACTGTTGGTTGACACCCTCCCCTCAATAGGGAGATCATCATACATGCACCAAGAGAGGCCATTCCCAGAGGTACAATTAAGAACAGCAGTCTCAATGGCAATGGAAAGAACGGATTATCCATCATCGTCCAAGATGTCAAACCTATGAACAATGCAATGCTTATGAACATCAGAAAGAAACAGATGGTGAAGAGCTTCCCACCTATCGTACTTCGTTGCATAATCGCCTAACCTCGCGAAACTCAAACGACAGTTTTCTAATGCCATCTAATATATCATTCTCACATTGAGACGTGGATCCTTTATCCTCGCTCTTTCCTTTTGTAAAGAAAACTGTGACCCTCAATATTCATATCCAAGTGCACGACCTACAAATGTGGAGTAGGACGATATTGCAGAGTTTGGATGTAGCGATCGCATCAATCATAATCGCATGTGTAAGTGTAGTTGTAGCCGCAATCTTGGCTATTGTTCAAATGAGAGATCAAAATCAAACAAGGCAGGCACAGTTATTCATGGACCTCTATGGAAAATACATTACTCCAGAGTTCCACAAGCGTTGGATGCAGATTGTCTCCATTCCTGAAGATGATATTCTGAAAGACAAGGGGGGTCTCACAATCTTCCTCAAGGGAGAAGCGGACATCGAAACATCTGCTGAGTTCAATTCATTGTTTTCTTTCTTTGAGGGAATTGGACTTCTTGTCAATAAGAAGCTCATTGACATCAACTTGGTGGCAGAACTACTGTCCTCTACAGTAATCTGGGTGTGGGAGAGAATCAGTGAAGCAGTTATAGAATCCAGACAGGCTTTGGGAAGACCACAGATCTATGAATGGTTTGAGTATCTGTATCAGGAGATACAAAGGATACCTTCACGAAAAAGCCAGGCTTCAACTCAGTAGCTGTTCAACTCATAGATTGTCGTGGCACACGAGACATGTGCTAAAACAAGTACCCGAATGAAATGGCACAGACACTATTCACGGTCTTATAGACCCTGTAGAACGATTTGGGGTATTATAGTTTAAACGTTTTATAGTTAGAAGCACCTCATAACTCTTAGGCTTCTGTTTTAGCAATGCCTAGAACAAGAAAAGATAGGATGATACCTGTGGCACCAATTGACAGGTTGATGCGACAAGCTGGAGCAACTCGTGTTTCAGACAATGGTTCAGTAGCTATGGCACTGAAACTTGAATTCTGCACACAGGTCACAAAGCAAGCATACAGACTTGCGTTGCATGCTGGACGAAAAACAGTGAATGCAAAAGATGTAGAACTTGCTTATGATTTAGTTTTGGGCAAACACCTCTAGCAAAATCAGAACTTGAATTGCTTAGTAGTCAAAGTATTTTATACGAGTGTGACAGATTTCTCAAACATGAGTCATCCAGGCGTGGGAAATCCTCAGATTCAAGAAGTTGCACCAGGTGTCTTTGTCATCACAAGACTAGTTCATTTCTTTGCAGATATCGGAGTGAACGCTGGCATTATCCAAACACCTGAGTCTATCATCTTCATTGATTCGGGAATGTCTGCATACTCAGGAGAGTATCTCTGGAGATTCGCAGAAGAACGAATGAAGGGAACTGAAGACCTGTTCCTTATCCTCACCCACAAGGATACTGATCATGTTTTCGGAATGGAAGAGATAAGGAAACATGGAGCCCACGTGATTGCCCATGAGCATTCAGCAGATGTCATTGATGAATGGAAAGACGTCTCCAAACACCCAATTTTCAAACGCGCCAAGAAGACGTATCATCCTGAAGATGTGTTGGGCAACGTAGTACTTAGTCGACCTGACGAACTTGTCATTAGAGACACAACACTCGACCTCGGAGAGGAGATCCGGGTCCTATCTATACCTGGACATACTCCAGGGGATATCGCTGTTTATCATCCAAGGTCCAAAATCCTGTTTTCTGGTGATGCGATTCTCGAGGGAATGGATCCATACATACGTCC
>JAEOST010000702.1 GCA_016840245.1 Candidatus Thorarchaeota archaeon | reverse complement strand
CCCTTACGACGGAGTACAATGACCGATGAGTTGACTATCGTCTGCCCAATCAAATATCCAAAGGCAGCGAGAGGTGCGACTAGAGTGACATCACCAGTTGCCGCAAAGATACAGACAAGAACAAGTGTGAGAGCTAGTGCAGGTATCGGGGTCTTTCGTTTCTTACTGACGCCTTCAAGAACCCCTGGAAAGAACCTATCACGACCCATTGAATATGCTACTCGTGCCGATGCAAGAAATGTAGCATTAAGAGCAGCATAGTTGGATGCGGCCATACCAGCAAGACCGAAGTAAAATGCAGCCCGACCAAACATTGCATCATAGATGTCCGCTATTGGTGTTGATGAATCTTGGACGAATGTGTAGGGTTGAATCCCTACAATGACCAAAGCAGCAATACAATAGACAACTGTGGCTATGACAAAAGTCAGCATGATGGCTCGTGTAATTTTCAGTGCTGTTTCTTTTACCTCTTCACTGTGAGTTGTTATGAGTTCTTAACCTATGAAGCTGATATAGACAAAGGCGACAGTAGCCATGAAACTTGATACTCCGGCACCGGGGATGAATAATGGTTCGAAGTTCGTCGGTTCAACAAAGAACAGACCAACAGCAATGAAAGAGAAGAGAACTACTGATTGAGCCACATTGAGTACGCCGAGAACGTTGGTGACTCCTTTCACACTAATCATATTCATGACAAAGGTCACTACAATGAAGACTATGGCAATAATACCAACAAGTGCCATAGTTGAACCAGGTATGAAGACAGCCATTGTATGAGCAACAGCTAAAGCATATAGGGCACAGGCAACAACGCTCCCAACATAGAGTCCCCATCCTGTGAGAAATGCTGGTAGTCCCCCCATTGTGTCATGAGCAAATGTGTAGCCGCCACCTTGCTTCGGGATGGATGATGCAAGCTCTGCATAGTTTAGCGCTGTGAAGATTGTGAGTGAACCAGTTGCAAGATAGACAAGGAATAATCCAGGACCAATCATTCCTGCTGCTGTTCCGGAAATCACATAGATACCGCCTCCTAGCATTGCGCCTAGTCCAATGTTGGTTGCACCAAGGAGACCCAACCGACGAGCAAATTTGCCGCTAGAATGTTCGTGGTGATGAATCCCCATATTGAAAACCCCAGAAAATAGAGTATATGATATTTGGTTTATTCTAACCGCTGCGATTGGGGAACCTTTTGAATCTATTGTGGTTGAGAAAAAAGTGCTCAGCTTCAGAGATTAGAGTATTAACACTTCTACCTCGTTGATGTCGAAAAGGAATATCATTCAGAAATTTATTTTGATCTGAATTGCTAGTGGTCGTCCTCACATTCTTGCTACGAATCAGCTTCGAATAGTAGCAATCTCAAGAAGTTCAGAAGATGGTTCATCTCTCATGCTCTTCAACACGCTTGTCGTAGCTCCACGCTTCTTGAGCTCACGCTCCAGTTGGGTCATACAGACGGTGATGTTGATGAGGGCGTTCTTTAGGGAAACTATACTTAGCCGCAGTTCATCATCTGTACATGAAGACTTATCTCGGGGGATGCAGCACTTGAAGGAGAGTTTCCGTTCCTTGTCTTCGCTATCGTTCACTTTGTATTGCACCTCTGGAAAATCACGTTGTCCATGAATATAGAGCATTTCCAAAGTAATTAAGTTATCTTTACAAAAGGCAAGTTTTGAAACCGTTCTATATTCAAATGGACACATCTTGAATATCAACATGTATAAAGAGGTTACATATTGGACGGTACATTCATGTTAGTAATCCCTCTCTGTGAATTACTACCGATATTTTTCACAGTTCTTTGCACGATAGAGTACCAACTGACGCTCGTATCCTCTGTAAACAAGTATGGTCTGTTACATATTCCCATTTAATTTTCCACCCAGTTTAATAATTCAAGCATCTACACCGCACCATTCAGTTTAAATGCACTTTCTGTAGCCCAACGAACGTCGGACCGGTATAGGTCCGCATGCGAAGTGATTACCATGATGTGGAAAGTAACAGAAGCATGCACTGGTTGTGGAACATGTGCAGATGTCTGCCCAGTTGATCCAACACTATATGTTGTCAACGATAAGGCCGTCTATCAAGAAGACCGTAAAGACGACTGTACTGAATGTTATGCCTGCGTAGATAGC
Organism: Candidatus Thorarchaeota archaeon; assembly: GCA_016840245.1. Next base: position 1,204 of record JAEOST010000702.1, on the reverse strand, counting down.
TGCCCTGAGGGCGCGATCGAAGAAGCGTAATATCGTTCCTAAGTTCAGTGAACATAAGCTGACAGGGATGACACTAGTCATCCTATGTCGTCCCTGTCTTTGATTCCCTTATTCTAATTTTCTTCTGTGATTATATACAATCTCAAGAAAAGTTATAGATGAGCAAGGCATAAGTTCATGAGTTAGTACCATAGTCTTGTTCAGCGACTGAAGAGGCGAGGGATTTGAAAAGGAATCGATACAAACTAGCGAGTCTTCTGATTATTACTGCACTACTTACAGGATATCTATCGTTATTAGCTCCAAATCAAATGGAGCCTTATACAGTGGATGAACCTGATGAATTTAGTATTGCAGAAACGTATGATTGGACAGTTTTTGAGAAAGATATGAATGTCACAACCTTTGTTGCTCCGGATGGGAGCTATGAGGAGTTGCAGCACATTCTGAATGAAGCCGAGGATAGTCTCTATGTTGAGATATATGGGATAAACAATCCAGAGATACTAGATTGGCTCAATATCATGCATGATAACAATCCCTCAATGGATATCAAAGTCCTAATTGGATGGAACAGTCTTGGATACACCAGTGTAAACCGGTTCGTTGCGAATAACCTGACACAAGAGGGAATCGAGGTCAAATGGACAGGTGCAGGCAATTTCACATTTGCTCACCAGAAATATTTCGTCATTGACAACAAGACCGCAGTTGTCCACGCTGGAAACTGGGCAAAGACTAGTTTTGCTCCATATAACTACAGGACAAATCGAGAGTGGAGTATAGCCATGACAGATGTTGATGTTGCAGGATACTATCTGTCAGTATTTGATGGCGACTGGATTAATGGAACAGTCTATGACCCGGGAGAGCATGGTACTGGAGATGCGTTGACTGATTACGGAAGTACTAGCACTTATCCACGACCCTTCAGCGACCCTGGACACTTCAGCGGAAGTATGAAAGTCATCCCAATCTTTAGTCCCGACACAAGTCTTCAGGGAATTCTCTACTGCATTAACAGTGCAAAGTACACACTTGATATTCAGATTCCATACTTCACCAGTGTAGGAGATGGTGGAGCGGTTGACCAAGTCATTGATGCGATACTTGATGCTAAAACACGAGGCGTCACAGTGAGAGTCATCACTGACGAAGAGAAAGACTATGTTGAGATCGCGCACATGCTAACTGAAGTTGGTAT
>JAEOST010000701.1 GCA_016840245.1 Candidatus Thorarchaeota archaeon | reverse complement strand
AGGAGATTGCGATCTCGGAGTATAGGACTGAGTCTAATCATAGTCCTTCTATTTACTATACACTCTATTCCTATGACTAATTTCCAATTGGATGTACCTGGAGCTGAGAGTCCGGAATTAGTCGAAGAGTATTCAATTGCATATACTGAACATGATTCAATCAACATAACATCCGATGCTGAATTCATTGCACAGGCTACCTTGGAGGGGTGGCTAGGAAACGGTTCTGAATCGAACCCATACCTAATTAACGGATACAACGTAACCCACAAGGGATGCAATATACGAATTGTGAATGTCGATATACACTTTAGAATCACAAACTGCTATCTTACTTCAAATTCGTCAGGAGTGTTGACTGATTTCTCTGATGATGGTATTAGATTAATCAATGTCAGCCAAGCCTCTGTAGTTAATAATGAAATTGTCAACAAAGAGGATTGTGGAATATATGTTGAATCATCTGGTATCAATGGGTATGGAAACATATTGATTGGAAATTACAGAGGAATAATATTCAACAATGTAACAGATCAACAATTCTATTCGAGTCATATACTAAATTCAACAGATATTTCAATCTGGATTCTTAACTGCAATGATTTTCTCTTTCGACAAAATCGTTTGAGTTCACCGCATGGACTGGGGGTGCTAATTCAGGACTCCTCTCATATCGAATTCCGATATTACAACGATTTCGACCACTGCAGTGTTGAGATACATGACAGCTCTAATTGCCACATTTCTGGGAGATTCGACAATGGGTCTGGACTAGTGCTTGAAAGCTGTTCCAAAATATCCGTAACAGGACTTCAAGCTACTGCACCATCAGACTATGGAATATTCATCAGTCGGTCCAACCAGATTTCCATATCCGAAAACACCATCGAATCAGCAGGGTTGGCTGGGATTGCTGGGATTGATTCGTCATCATGCAACTATACTGCCAATATTATCTCACACTGTCAAAATGGCATTCTGCTCAGCAACGAAACATCATCCCTTGTCACTCACAACTACATCTACAACCATACCGAGTATGGAGTAAGAATTGACAGTGGGTCTGACAACTGGATTTACACCAACCTTATCGCGAGCGAGGGAAGTGGATTCTTCCTCGATGACGGTAGTGGAAATCACTGGGATGACGAACTGTTTCTTGGAAATTTCATGGTGGGGATAACAGATGGTGTCTTTGAGATTGATGGGTCAGCTGGAAGCTTAGACCATTTTGCCAGACTGATAGACCCAGTGCCTAAACCGGGTAATGAACCCGTTATTTGTTCAGATCCAATAATAGTCAAGTTCAATGAAAATGAGGGAATTCTAGCCTGGGTGATTTGGATGAGAGGTGATACCTATGGGTATGGGATAGAAGATGTGAGTGTTCATAGAAATGGAGTCAATGTATATTGGAAACTATGGACTGGCCCATGTACTATCATAGTAGACATAAGCAACAATCCTCCAGGAGTCTACGAATACTCGTTGGGCATGTGGATTGGTTATTCGGATTACACTGCTGGCGATTTAGACCTATCCTCTGTTTCATTATACTTTCCCGGATTTTATTCAACACGCGATGAAGACTCTGACGGCATGTATGACGAGTGGGAAGTTGCATATGGTCTTGATCCTACAATCGATGACAGTCACTTTGATCCAGATTATGATGGCCTTGTCAATATCGATGAGTGGTTTTATGGAACTGATCCCCTGAACCCCGATTCTGACTTCGATTCATTTCCTGATGGCTGGGAGGTTGTGAATGGATTCGACCCAACCAATTCATCAGTGACCTTATATGAATTCATGATTTACTATACCCCTTTCATAGCAACTGGATACCTCACTCTGATGGCTGTCCCTGGGATTGTATTGATCTTAGACCGAAAATGGAAAGGCTTTCAGGAAAGACTTGAGAGGACTGAAAGTTCTACGCTCTAAAGTCTTGGTCCTTGTATTTCTCAGGATCCGCCTCGAATGTGTCTAAACAGTACTGGGCACAGAAGTAGTACTTCTTTCCCTGATACTCGCCGACAAGATTAGCAGTGGCAATGTCAACGTCCATCTTGCAAATGGGGTCAATCGCTACTCCGGAAGTGACCTCTTCCTCCGCTGGTTCTGCATCAATGTACTTCTCTGGGTCAGCGTTAAAAGTGTCCTGACAGTATTTGGCACAGAAGTAGTAAGTCTTCCCACCATAATTACTTGAATACAACGCTGCT
>JAEOST010000700.1 GCA_016840245.1 Candidatus Thorarchaeota archaeon | reverse complement strand
GTAGATCCGGTGGTGTATCTTCAGTTTGATACCTTCAAACCTGAGATATCCAAGAAAATGCGTGGAGAAGACCTTGTAGAAACCAAGATGCAAGTTATTGAACTTTGCAAGGAAGCAGGAATCACCACAGTATTGGTCCCTACACTTGTGAGAGGATGGAATGACGATGAGATTGGATCATTGGTAGAATATGCAATGAAACATGAGGGAATCTTTGGAGTTAACTTCCAACCTGTATCACTCACTGGGAGAATCAAGAGTACCGAAGAAATAGAAAAACTGACAATACCAGAAGTCCTATACAAAATAGAAAATCAAACTAAGAGATTGTTCAAGAAAGATGATTTCAGACCAATCCCTTGTCCTCACCCGCACTGCACAGCCATATGTTACGTTATCGTGGATGGAGAAAGCATCACCCCAATGACGCACATTGTTGATGTGGACCAATACATTGACTATGCCAAGGATCGGACGCTGGTCAGTGAACAGATGCTCGTTGATGCCGCCTTTAGCAAGCTCTTCTCGACCAGTGCAGTACCCGGTAGTGAAAAGACTGTGAAGACCTTTTGTGAGGCGTGTGGTCTTGAAGTGCCAGAGATGCTTAAGCAATCAGTCAAGACCATAGGAATCCATGCATTCATGGATACTAACAACTACCAGTTGGATAGAGCCCAGAAATGTTGCATCCATGTCATACAACCTGATGGTAAACTCATTCCTTTCTGTAACTTCAATCTCCTATACACAAAACGGGAGGGTGAAGACAATGGATGAGAGAGAGCTGGGGATATGCTGTGCAGATTTCTATAATCATCCACTGGTTGTAGCCTTGCTTGATGGTATGTTTCATCCAGGAGGCATTGCTCTAACAGCACATCTGGCAGAAAGAGCAGGAATTGATTCCGATTCTCAGGTCCTTGATCTTGCATGTGGAGATGGAAAATCTGCATCGTTTCTGGCACAATCAATGGGCTGCGAGATCTGGGGTGTTGATGTTGGATCAGAGATGATAGAGAAGGCAGAAGAGAATGCAAGAAACCTCAGAGTATCTGAAAGAACGCATTTCCTGCAAGCAATCGCCAGTAGACTACCTTTCGAGAATGGAAAATTTGACTCAATCATTAGCGAGTGTGCACTCTGCACGTTTCTTGACAAATCTAGTGCGGTTGCAGAGATACATCGAACCTTGAAGGTTGGCGGTGTCTTTGGTATGACTGATATGACAGTGGCAAGTCGTGAGAAACTAGGAGAGGAACTGAGTGGTCTCTTTGGGAGAGTTGCTTGTATCGCTGATGCCTTGTCAACTAACACCTATGTTGATCTCTTCAGAAACAGTGGATTCACTCTGGTTGAAACTTCTTCCCAGACGCATCTGCTTACCGAAGTAGTTGATCGAGTCCGAAGGAATACAACTCTCATCGGGACACTAGACTCAAAGTTGGGTCAAGAATACTCAGACAGAAAGGAGGATGTGTTGCACATCCTGAATATGGTTGAGGAGCAGATAAACTCAAAGAACATTGGGTATGAGCTGTTTGTCTTCAAGAAATGATTCAACCATCTTATTGTTGCCTGTAAAGGTCTTCATAGAACATTCCTGAGTAGAGTAATCTGCGATATAATGGTCTGAACATAGTTGATGCTATATCACTCACTCGAACTGAGTATGTCTCATCATTGCCACCAAGCTGTGTGGAAAGAAGAATTGCCATGGGATTCAAGAAACTGAGAAGTCCTTTGAATTTCTGACAGTCCAGTAACATGAGATAACCATCAGAAGACAATAGCTTGTTCATCTCTTTGAGAACCAGAGGAGAGTTGGGGATTATAGATAGTGAGTAGGTGGAAATAATCAGGTCAAAGGATTCATCGAAATAGGAAGTCATCTCTCTGGCATCACCATGCAAGAGCCTGATGTTGTCCCATCCATTCTGTTTAACTCGATGCTTGGCTCGTGTAAGCATTGCAGGTGTGAAATCAATACCCACGATTGTTTCATAATCAGGGTATTTCTCTATGAGTAGTGGGAGATTATTCCCAGTACCTACACCGACATCAAGAATTCTTGGAGAAGTTATGTCCGGTAGCCGTTCCAGTGCGTTGATGCGCCAGCGTTTAAGATTGACACCGAGGATTGTGTAAATCCTCAGAAGCATTTCATAACGCGCTGCGTTTGCTCTGTATACATCCCGTACATCACTCGATGTTTTTTTCACACCACTCTTATTCACTCAGAATCTGACTCCTTAGGACACGATTGTAGTCTGGTAGCAGTCGACTATGCCATACTTGTGCATGAATCTGAGAGAGTCTTCAATGAGTTTAGGATCCTTGATTGTCAGTTCTGGATCATTCATAATCTCAGATGGCCGTTTCATCTCCATTAAGATATCACATATGCGATTAAGATCACTCGTTGGAATTGCGAGAGATTCACTCAGAGGTGACAACATCAAATAATTACGGAAAAGGTTGAGACCACTCCAACGTTCATTGGTACTCTCAACCAATCGAAAAGAGTGATTCTCGTCCCATATGAACACATCATGCTGTTTCGCAAATACTGTTCTCGCATGGTGTGAGATTACCTCTGCAATGTCCCTGAGTTTTTGTGCGGTTCTCAAACTTGGTTCGTCTAAGAGACCTTTAGACTCCAATTCATTACCAATTTCTATGAGTTCTACACGACACTTCTGGTAGAATTCACTTGATTCTTGGCTGCTTAGGAGAACTACTAATACGTGCTCAGTTCGCGCATAAACCAAATCAAATCCCTGGAAAGTAATAGCTTCCAAGGTTCCAGCATCAGAGAGGCCTAGAGTCAGCCCGACATCACTAAGCGCACTAAGAAGCCCACCTAATAGTGCATCATCCACCTGTAACTGTCCTGTACCAACATGGGATATTGGGATTCCTCCTATGTCGATGATAAATAATTCCCGAATTACTTCTTTCTTACTCATCCGCTCACCACCTTCTCCGCTATTGTCCAGTTCTCCCCAATAGTATGCACCTCAAGTGAATGACGCTCCAATGTTTGAGCAAAGAGATTCCTCTGAAGTGGTTGGGGATATCCCTCAATTGTCTGCATCAGTACGTAAGCAGGACTCTTGTGTTCTTCCTCTGGTGTGATAGTAGGATCATTTGTCACTAGTCTACCACCAGTCTTGATTAACCCAGAGATTGTCTTCACTCTGCTGTCCATCTCTTTGTGTTCCCAAGCAAAGAACTCCTCACCATAGAGAAGATCTAGTTCCAATTCAGTGTCAAGGCCAAATAGATGAGGTCGAATCTTCTCTGAGGCTGATTCATCTGAGATTAGCCTAAGAATTGACATGACTGGGGACAACCAACGATAGTCAGAAAACATCAGATGAATAGAGTCAGGATTGTAAATCTCATTCAACTGACGTATCGCAAAAGGTAGTCCAACATCTGCAAAGGCAGCAACACCAACCTCCTTTGTGTTCTTTGGGGAGAATGAACGAAGAAGAACACCCCTTCCTACTTCCGTTAGTCTACTGCTAAAGACTGCTTCAAGAACTACTCGAGGGACTTCATCAAGCTTCATTCGATTTCCACAAAGCGCAGCAGGGAGAATACTAGCACAGTCATAGTAGAAGTTCGCGAGAACTGTTCCGACATCTTCAGGTCGGATTGGCTCGGTTTTTATCTGCTCAATTCGATAACTACCGTTTTCGAATACAATGACACCACGACCTGAGAGAAGTTTCAGAATCTGGTCCAATAGATTCTGATTCGTATACCCATTATCTTGAGCAATCTCCTTCGCTGTCTTGGGTCTTGAGAGTGCCACAAGCCATCCTTCCTCCAGCATGGAGTTGACAATAAGCCGGAAAGCCATTTCTTCGGACTCTTTGAACTCAGCATACGCCTTTCTAAGTTCGGAGTCTGTGAGATACTTGCTGACCTTTTTTAGTCCAAACATTGTGTCTCTGAGTCCTCGACGCATACCTAGTCCTCCTCGATCATAGTAATATTCAGAGCAAAGTCATAATCAATGTACCGAATATCTAGGTCATTCTCATTGTCAAGTAAGAATTGAGCTATTTCTGCTTGATGATACTTTGCTACATACTGCACCATTGACAAATTAGTCACTTTGAAGTCATCTAAGTACCATTTGAATATCATACTGAGGTGAAGCCGCTTCTGATCCTTCTCGAGTCTAGAGCCTCGTACACTCTGAATATACAGCCTTGTTGCTTCTTCTAGCTCATTATCCAAGTTGTCAGCACTGTACAATCCATTCTTCAACAGTGGACAACCCATTGCAGAGCAATTGAGTGCAAAATGAATACGTGGTTCATTAAATTCAGAGCGGATGAAGTTCTCAATTCCCCGTAGCGTGAAATCACTACCTCCCACGTTAAACTTTTGAAATGCAAAAAATCGCACTCTTTGAAACCAGCCTTTGTTTCCTGATTTCGCGAATTTTGGATTGGCTTTCAGCTTCCTTATGACACCGTAAATTGAAAGTGCATTGTAACAATTTATCCAAAATGCAAGCTGTTCGTTTCTGGTTTGAAGGGAATCCAGGTTGAAGTTCACCAGAGATTCTGCATATACAACAACTGATTGGTCACCTAACATGGCGAAATAGTCCAGATTTCCATTTGCATCTCGGTATCGATCTATTAGGCTACCTATGTTCTGCAGGATGGATACGTTTTCTTCTGACATGTCACTCGCTCCCAAAGAATTGCAGAGTAAACCCATTACTGGGGGTGAAATTCATTCCTCGAAGATAAATTAACTATGATTAAGAGGATATAAGGCTTCTCAGCTCTGCATGTACATTTGCAAGATGTTTTATTTTAATCCACTATAGTTAATCCGGTGCAATTTAGTGAATCAGAACGACGAGGATTGGAAACTCAAACTTGACCCAGATCAATTTCGGGTACTCAGACAATGCGGGACAGAACCTCCATTTTCAGGAAAATACGTTCATCATAAGGGAGAAGGAATATACGTGTGTTCAGGATGCGGGAATAGTCTCTTCTCATCGGACACAAAATTCGAATCAGGAAGTGGATGGCCAAGTTTCTGGGAGAAACTGTCTGACGAGAGTGTAGACCTCAAGGAAGATAACAACCTCGGAATGCGAAGAATAGAAGTTGTCTGCAAGAAGTGTGGAGGTCATCTTGGTCACGTCTTCGATGATGGACCTAATCCTACAGGTTTGAGATATTGCATAAACTCAGTTGCCCTTGATTTCAAAGAAGCTGAGGACTCGTAAATTTCCTACTATGCAATAACTAACGTACTGCGCTCATTAGACGAAGGACACTGCCGTCCTTTATACCAAATTCACTTGCTGATTTTTCTTCGCCGAGTTTCTGAAGTGTATCAGGGTGCATCAGATAGAGATGTGGGATTTTGTGAGGCTTATTGAGTATTGGAACCTTTGGCAGACACTCTTTTTTAGCCTCCTCTAAAACATCAGAAATCGTCGCATCATCTGAGACTGTAACTTCACATCGAAGGGTCTCTTCGTATCTATCTTCAAATTGAGTTCCTACAGTAATTATGACTATCATTCTCTCAATCACGAATGATTGACCATATGATTTCTTAAAATCCTTTGGCGAATTACTTTCCAGAAAGATTAGTCGTCACTTGAGGGGGGTTTCTCAAAATCTAGCATCAACCCAAAGTCTTTGTCTGTCCGAGTTGTATAGCATGACTTTAGTTCGTGTTTTCGACCTCTAAGTAGGATCGTTTCCTTACTTAGATAACTCTCAATTTCCTTCCATTCAGCTCCTATTTCCTCTTCTAGTGCAGAAACAGGGATTGACTCACCGAAGAAATCACCTTTCTCAATGATATACTTGAAGGTTACAAGATTCTCCGGAACGTCCTCATCTTTCACGATAAGGTTGACCTCCATCCTAGATGGTATATCTTTATAGTAATTCGAGGATTTAAGCAAATGTGCGAGGTCATAGGTGCATCATTTTTAATTAGCTTATTCCAATTTTGAAGATGAACTCGTCATCTTCGAAACAAGCACGTTTCTCAATGATATCCTGAGTCTTCTCAAGAAAACGAACCATTGGTAGATTGGTTCTGTGTACACAAGCTATGAGTGCGCTGAGATTGTTTTCGCTGGCAATATTTATCAAACACTTCATCATGTAGGTGCCAATTCCCTTTCTCTGATATCCATCTGTAACCAAGATACCGAATTCTCCCTCATTTGTGGTGCTATTAACGTGGTATCTGGCTTCACCGATTATCTTCTCGATATCGTCATCTTTGTCAATCTTAATCACAGCTACGATACCAACGTTGAGGTCTTGGTCAATACAGCAGAAGTTCTCAATCATACTGGGATCAGGGGCAAATATACTTGTCAAGAAACGATAGTACACGCTCTCAGGAGTCAGTGCCTCCAAGAAATCTTTCACCCTGCCTGCATCTTCAGGTTGAATGAGTCTCAATTGAACTTTGAAGGGTCCACTTGGACCAGTGAAAGTTTCTTCACTTGCAAGCATTGTAAGACAATCCCAGTACATGTTACTCTATATGATTCGAAGTATTAGCGTCACAATTCCTTTCCAGCCATATAGGCATTTCGAACTATGATATCTAGGAGTCAGTCCCAAGAAGCTTGAGTAGTGTGACCTCACTGAGAAGACCAAGACGCTCCGCAATTGACTCGATGGCCGTTATGACTGGCGAGTTTCCATCAAGTGTGGTGAGAGGTTTTCCGAGGTAGTTTGTCTTTGCCAGGTCATCGTTGTTAGGTATCATACCTGCTAGAAAGAGTCCCTCCTCTTCTAGCCGGCTTTGAAGCTCCTCTTCCATATCTGGAGGAAAACGATTGCCAATCACAACTATCTTCTTGAAGTCTATATGCACCTCTTTAGCCAAGTCCCTTATTCTCAGAGCGGCCTCATAGGCAGCTCTAGATGGATCGACCACAATGATCAGAACATCCACATTACGATTAGTTCTTCTGCTCAAGTGCTCAAGACCTGCACTCATGTCAAGTAGGGTAATCTCATAATTTGCACTCAATGTATCAAGAATCTGTGTGAGAAGTCGATTGACATAGCAATAGCAACCCTCACCTTCAGTACGGCCCATTGCTAGAAAATCAAATTTGTCATCTTCCACCAATGATTCGAAGATTTCTCCCTCAAGAACATCCTGCTTTGTCACTTCACCCCCGAGGGTCCCCTCATCGATACTCTTACGTAGTCGGGTAGCTATATCTCCAACAGAGAGAGGGACCTCGATACCAAGGGCGCGTGGAAGGTTCATCACGGGATCTGCATCTACAACTAAGAGGCTTCTCTTTGTCATTTCAGTAATTACTCTGGTGAGTAAGGCAGAGGTGGTTGTCTTACCGACTCCACCTTTACCCGACACAGAGATTACTAGACGTTCTCTCATACTCTCAACTCTTCGATTTGTACCTATGTTACTTTAATGGAAGTGGCTATTTTGCCTCATTCTTCCTTCCATTTGCCTTCTTGCAGATATTTTGGAATCCCACTCGAGTCTCTGGGACCAACTTTGACAGTCCATCCTGTTGACTCCTCGGTCTCACCACTAATTCGCGCAGCCATTCCAGGGCTAATGAGAACTTTGTGCTTCACCTTTTCAGCTACACCATATTCCTGCATTGCTTCTGCAATGGTATCAGCTGTGAGTTTCCTTCCTGCAACTGCTGACTGAACGCTCATTCCCTCAGTGTCCACAACCAATAACCAAGCCTGGACTCCACCTTGCTTGATGTCACTCTCTACAGTAAAGTAGGTCAGTGCAAAATTGGTAGTATACATCACAGGTGAGTCGGGTCCAGGATCACCAAAGCTCATGAGACCAGCCTCTACTGCAACTGGTTTCACCGGATCGGTATAGAGGTTACTTCGCAGAAATGTGAGTGGTAGATTCGTCCACATATCAAGACTGTGTAACACTGCAATATCTGAGTATCTCACAATCAGTGCTGCAGCTGTAAGAACCTCATCCCACTTCGTTAACTCTGGAGCCTCACCATCACGATAATCCGCCCAGACAGAGATTGGAGCAGCAAGTAATGGATAACCCAATAGCTCATTCTCATTGATAGTCGCTGAACGTCTTAGTTGAGTGAAATTATCAACAGTCGCTCCGAGAGCAGCTCTGGATGCAGTTCCGGGATCTAAGACGATATCTTCAAGATCCATAGCGCGAAGTGTGTTCACTAGAGACGCAAGGTTTTCCAGATTTCCAGGTGCATACGCAACCAATGGGAGGTTATGTTTTGCTGCAATCTCACCCACCTCAGCCCATGTGTCCAACGTAGCAGCATAGAGTAGTGGGCGTTCATACGCAATTGCTTTTGCAGCAGCAGCCAACATGGCTGGGTCCAAGGAACACAACATGATTGGCCATTCTGTTATTTCAGCAAGTTTTCGTGCAGTATTTGCAAATGTCTGAGGGTCTTGTGATACTCCTCGCAGAGCAATTCCATCAAGCCGTAGATTCATCCCAATATACATGTACGTCCATTCTTCGATTGCTTTCACTCTCTTTGACAGAGCTTCAGCATCGAGGTTGTCTGGTACGTCCAAGAAGAAGGCTGTTGGATTAGAGTAACGTAAATCGTGTCTGTAGAGGACTAGCTTTGCCCCAATGCTTGCTGCAAATTCACCTGTACCTATAACCACCTCTCTTACTGGAGGTCTGACAAGTTCCTGCAGCTTTGCTAACTTCTTAGCATATTGCGCCTCATTGAATAGAGGTGTACAAGTCTTGAGTTTCACAGTGTGTTCGGCCATCTTTGTG